>DATMML010000092.1 GCA_035570235.1 Vicinamibacteria bacterium
TCCCCAGCCCAGAAGATGACGAGACGGAAAGAGCTTCGAGATCGAGCTCTTACGGATAGATCCGGTACAGCATCCGAGGAAAGGCTATGGTCTCCCGGAGATGCTCAAGGCCACAGAGCCAGGTGACCAGACGCTCTATACCCATTCCGAAACCGGCGTGGGGAACACTCCCGTACTTCCGGAGATCGAGATACCACCGCAGGGATTCCTCCGGCAGCTGATGCTCGTGGATGCGCTTCAGGAGCTGTTCTCCATCCGCTAGGCGCTCCCCTCCTCCCACGATCTCGCCGTAGCCTTCGGGGGCCAGCACATCGGCAGAGAGGCTGAGCTCCGGCCGGTCGGGGTCGGAGGCCATGTAGAAGGCCTTTATGGCCGCCGGGAAGCGGTGCACGACCACCGGCCGGTCGTGGGCCTCGGCAATGATGGTTTCATCGGTGCCCCCAAAATCGCTTCCCCAGGCGGTCGATGAGCCCTTGGCCTGGATTAACTTGATGGCGTCGTCGTAGTGGAGGCGGGGGAAGGGCGCCTTCACGTTCTGTAGCTTTCCGGGGTCCCGCTCCAGCGTCTTTAGTTCTTCCTGACGCGCATCCAGGACGCGGGCCACCACGTGGCAGATGAGATCCTCCGCGAGCCGGACCGCGTCCTCGAGGTGTGCGAAGGCTATCTCCGGCTCCACCATCCAGAACTCGGTGAGGTGCCGCCGGGTCTTGGACTTCTCGGCCCGGAAGGTGGGGCCGAAGCAGTAGACCTTGCCGTGGGCGGCCACGGTGGCCTCGCTGTAGAGCTGGCCGCTTTGGGTGAGGTAGGCGGTGCCCTCGTCGAAGTAGGGAACGGCGAAAAGCGTCGTCGTGCCCTCGCAGGCGGCGGGGGTGAATATGGGAGTGTCCACGAGCGTGTAGCCCTGGTCATCGAGGAAGTCGCGGGTGGCCTTGATCACCGTATGCCGAACGCGGAGGATGGCGTGCTGCCGCGGGGACCGGATCCACAGGTGCCGGTTCTCCATCAGGAACGCGGTGCCGTGCTCCTTGGGGGTGATCGGGTAGTCGTGGGTGGCGTGGAGCACGCTGAGATCGCTCACCTCCACCTCGAAGCCCCCGGGGGCGCGCTTGTCTTCCCTGACCTTGCCCCGGAGCTCCAGCGCGGACTCCTGGCCCGCCTTCTCCGCCGCTTCCCAGGCCGCTGGGGGCACCGCCGCCCGGGCCAGCACCGCCTGGGCAAAGCCGCTCCCGTCGCGGACGATCAGGAACTGCAACTTGCCGCTGGACCGCTTGTTGTGCAGCCAGCCCCGGACCTGTACCTCCTGGCCCACCTCCGCGCGGAAGTCAGCGATCCTCGTCCACCCCATCTAGGTGAGCTCCTCGAGGTGGCGGGCGAGAACGCGCCACAAGCCCTGAAGTTCCGGATGCCGCGAGAGGTTGCGGCGCGCGTGGGCCAAGGTCCCCGCGATGTAGGGCAGATAGACCGGGTTGCTGCGCATGGTGGCCATGAAGCCGAAGGTACCCAGTGCTTTCAGGTTCCTCTGCACGGACATGAGCTCGAAACGCCGGTGGAAGGCGTCCCGCGGCTCCTCTGGGGCCGTCATTTGCCGGAACTCCTCCGCCCGTTCCGCCACGAAGCCCTCATCGAGGTCCACGTAGGAGTCGCGGAGGAGTGAGGCCAGGTCGTAGCTCATGGGGCCCAGGCGCGCGTCCTGGAAGTCGATCCAGACCAAGGATCCCTGGTGGAGCATGAGGTTGCGGCTGTGGAAGTCGCGGTGGCAAAGAACTCGCGGCCAGGAGGCGATATCTTCGGCCAGGCGGTGGAAATGCTCGGCCAGGAGGGCTCGGTCCTCCACCGAGAGGTTCCGCTGACGGAAGCCTTCGAGAAAGTGCTTCAGGAAGTAGTGCAATTCCCAGGTCAACTTCTCAAGGTCGAAGGCGATCTGGAAGCAGGCCCCGCTCTTTGCGCCCCGCGCGGCCTCGCGTTGGAGGACGACCAGCCCCTCCACCGCCTGCCGGTAGAGCTCCTCCCGACGGGCGAGAGACGCGGTTTTCAGCACCTCCTGCAGGGTCAAGTCCCCCAGGTCTTCGAGGAGAAGAATCCCCCGCCTGCCGTCCTCATCCAGAATCTCGGGGACGGGGAGTCCAAAGTCGACCAGCAAGCGGTGGACGGCCACGAAGGTCGACTCCTCCGCCACGAAGGGCTCGGGATATAGCGCGAGGACCGTTGTACGCTCGCCCTCTCGTAAGCGGAAATAGCGGCGCGTGGAGGCGTCGCCGGAGAGCGGGACGACAACGACGCCGGCCGCGGAGGCTCCCATCCGGTCGGCCAGGAAGCCACGGATGAGGCGCATCGCCTCCTCCGGCTCCGAGCCGGCTTCCGCCCTTCCCGTCGTCGCCAACGCACCCCCTTCCGTCACGTCATCTCCCTCCGGAGCCGATCCACGGCCACCCGGTGCAGGATGCGCTCGCCTGCTGCCACCCGGACCCCCTCGGTCAGAATAGAGCCGCGCACCACCGCCCCAGGGCCCACGCGCGTGCCCTCCCAGAGAACGCTCCCGCTCAGGCTCGCACCCGGCTCCACTACCGACCGCGCCCCGACCACCGACGACGCCACCCGGGCCCGGACGCTCACCCGGGCCCGGGGGTGGATGAGCGACCCACCCCGGCCGCGGAGGAGGGCCAGCATTCGGAGCTGCGACGCAAGGTACAACGATGGGCGTCCGAGATCGTACCATGCGCCCCCCACGCGCACCCCGAGCACGCGGCCCCCTTCCGCCAGGAGCGGCGCGTACAGGTCGGGCACAATCTCGGACCGCCCCGGAGGCAGCCGGTCGAGGAGCCCGGCCTCGAGAACGTGGATGCCGGTGAAGAGCGACACCATCCCCCGGGCCGGCCGGGGGAGTCCGGCCACGGAGCGAACCCAGCCCCCCGGCCCCGTCACCACCGGGCCGTAGGTGCCCGGATCGGGGTTCCTTTTCAGAGCCAGGGTGGCCTGCGCCCCCGCCGCTCGGTGACGCCCGAGCAAGCGCGCGAGGTCGAAATCGAAGAGCACGTCCCCGTTCACGAGCAGAAAGGGCTCGTCCCCGAGGAGGTCACGGACCTTGCGGGGCCCCCCTCCCGTCCCCAGGATCCGTCGCTCGTGCGAGTAGCGGACGCGGAGGCCCAGCTGCCGGCCATCACCCACCGCGGCGACCACGCTTTCCGGCCGGTGGTGCAGGTTGACCAGGCACTCGGTCACGCCCTGGCGAGCCAGGAGCTCCAGAGTCCAATGCAGCAACGGGCGGTTAAGCACGGGAAGGACGGGCTTGGCGCGTCGCCGGGTGAGCGGGCGCATACGCAGGCCAAGACCGGCGGCCAGCACCACGGCCTTCATGCCGCAGGTCGGGGCGGTGCCGCCCGCGGAGCATCCGCGCGCGCACGAGCGACACGCGGGCGAGCGTGAATCCCCGGGCCCCGGGGTCCCGTCACTTGGAAAACACCATGTCCCCCCTTCCGCCTCCGGCGAAAAAGAGGCCCACATAGGAATCGGTGAGGTAGTCAGCGGGGCGGTAGCCGAGGCTGCCGGCCGCGGCCTGGATCCCCGCGACGTCGCCTTCGATCTCGAAGAACGTGCCGATGGGCGTCTCGTCGATCACGATTTCCTGGCCCCGCCAGGCATACGTCTCCCGGTATTTCTGATAGCGGAAGACAGACCGGAATCCCAGCCGCTCCAGGACTGCTTGCAAAGCATCGGCGTCCGCAACCGGGGCCTCGACTTCCTCGCGGCTCTTCAGCCCCTCCTCGAGGTAGCGCGGCCCCTTGAAGGTCAGAAAGCCGCCCGCGGGAGTGCGGCGCAAGCGCAGGACCGAGCCCGCCTCGCGCAGGGAGCCCCGGGCGTCGTCAAGAAGGAGGTTGTCCTCAAAGTGGCGCGGCCAGGCGAGCACCGCCCCCAAGCGAGCGACCGCCGCCCGGGCGACGTCGGCCCCGGCGACCCGGAGCTTGACCTCGATCTCCGTCATCCCCTTGGAACGCCTCCCGGACCGCCCGCCCGCGGCCGTCCACGCTGGAGGCGCGGTTCCGATCCCAGGGTGGAGTCGCGCGATCCGCGGTTATTCGATGATCCGGACCTGGATGTCGATCCGATCTTTCGGGTTGTCCCGCTGATCGCGGGGGGCGCTCACGATCTTGTCCGCCACGTCCAGCCCCCGCAACACCCGACCGAAGGCCGTGTACTGGCGGTCCAGAAAACCGGAGTCGGCCACGCAGATGAAGAACTGGCACCCCGCGCTGTCCGGGCTCTGGGCGCGGGCCATGGACACCACCCCACGCTTGTGCGCAGTGTCGTTGAACTCGGCCTTGATCGTATACCCAGGGCCGCCCGTGCCGTGGCGGTCGCGGGGCGCCTGATGGTCCTTGGTGTTCGGATCGCCCCCCTGGATCATGAAGCCGGGGATCACGCGGTGGAAAGTGGTGCCGTTGTAGAAGCCCTTGCGCGCGAGGTCCAAGAAGTTCTTCACGTGGCCGGGAGCCTTCTCGGGCAGGAATTCGAGTTCGATCTCCCCGAATTTGGTTTCGATGATGGCGCGCGAGACGGCTTGGGCCATGGTGCCTCCTAATGAAAGGCCCGACTCTATCTGACGGCCGGCGGGAATGCTACTTCGAGCCCACCTTCTCCAGAGCACGGTCCACGGCTTCCTGGAACCGGCTATCCCCCGTGCGCAGGAGAAGCCGGCGGGCCTCCTCGCGACGGCCGAGGGCGGCCAGGCAGAGCGCGCGGTCCAGACGAGCCTCGGGAGGCAGCAGCCATCCGTCTCCCTTGGCCTCCAGGGCCTCGAAGAGGCGAAGGGCCTCGCCCGGATGTCCGGCGCGGAAGGCGTTGACGGCGGCCAGGAACCCCTCGGGAGCGGGCTCGTCCTCGCCGGGGGCCAGACCCTCGGCCAGGAGGCCAGGGGCGGGGGCCGCCGGTCGCCGCACGACCGGCCGATGGTTCCAGGTCGGACGCGGCACCGTCTCCCGGACATCGACCTTCTCGAACACGGTCAGCACCGAGGCGAGCACAGATCCGGGCGGAGGCTTCAGAGCCGCACCCGCCCAGCCCCCCCGGGCCACCACCAGGGTCGAGCGGGCGGTCAGACGCAAGGCCGCGGCCACGCCCCGCCCCAGCACGAGGGGCCAGTTATAGCGGTAGAGGGCGAGGACCTGGCGCAAGGCCTGATCCTGGTCGGGCTGCTCGGGAATCGCGAGAACCCGCACCTCAGGGCGGACGGAGCGCTTCAGCACCTCCAGGTCCGCCGAGCAGTTGCGGCAGTACGGCTCCGCCACGTAAAGCACGTTGCGCTCCACCTCCTCGAGATGGAACACGGGGAGCGTGGAGAGGCGCGTCCCCTCGGGCAGGGGGAAGGGCCCATCCCGATACTCGACCGAGCCCGGCGAGAGGGCGAGCAGGCGCCACCGGTCGAGCTCCACCTGTGCGCTGGGCAAGCCGGCCAGATCCACCGCCTGTTCGAGAAGCTTAAGGGCCGCCCCAGGCAAACCGGCCCCCGCGGCCCCCGTCTTCTCGAGGGCTTCGAGGGCCGCCGAGCCCTGGCCGAGGCCGATAAGGGCCCGGGCGAGCGCAAACACGCGCTCCGGCTGGGGGTCCAAGAGAGAGGCGCGCCGCCGGTAGCGAAGCGCGGCGGCATTCTGCCCCTGGGCGGCCAGACAGATTCCGACCCCCTCGTAGAGCTTGGCCCGGTGCCGGCGATACTCGTCACGCGCGGCCACGTAGGCGTCTTCCACCACTTCTCCCTTGCGGCCGGCCTTCACGAAAGAGGTGGGCTCGAAATCGGCGCCCAGGACGAGCGCCCTCCGGGCCTGGGCGAGGGCAGCCTCGGGCCGGGCGGCGGCGAAGCCCGCCGCCTCCTCGGCCAGGCGCTCGGCCTCGGCCAGGGGGCTGGGGGTGGGGGTCGCGCCGCAGAGGCCAAGCGCGATGGCGGCGATGCCCAGGCCCCCCCTCATGAACGAACCCCCGCCGCGACGTGGGGGGCCGCCGCCGGCGAAGCCGCAGACGACGGAGACGGTGATGAGGGGAGGGCCACGAAGGTCATGTCGGGCGGCAGCGGTCGCGACAGATCCACGTGCCCGGCCAAGGTGGGCACCGGCCGGTCATCCACGAGGATCTGCACGCGCTTGATGGCGGGAAAGTTCGCGGTGATGGAGTTGACCACGGCGTAGACGGTCAGCAGCTCGGCCCGGGAGCCTCCCTGGAGCCCCGCCGAGACTTCCTTGGACAGATTCACGTAGGCCACGCCGCGGGCGGAGACGAAGACCTCGAGAACCTTGACTTGCGGGGCCAGCGGGGGAAGCAGGCCCGTGGAGGAGCCGTGGATGAGCTCTTCCACCACCGACCGGATCTGGCCGGAAAGGTCGCTCGAGAACGGCACCGAGCGCTCCTCGGGGACGAGCCCGAATCGATCCCCGGCTTCGAAGTAGATGCGGACGCTGATGCGCCGCTGGGCCTCTACCTCCGGGGGGCGGGGCGCGGCGGGCGTGAGCGGGGTCGCCGCCGGCGACTCCTCTTCCACCAACGCGGTCAGAGGCTGGCGCAGAAGGCGAGCCCAGCGGGGAGCGGTCAGCGGCACCAGCGCCATCAAGGCGAGGAGTCCAGCCGCGGTCAGGAGGTTCGCCCGCCGGGGAGTCATGGGTGCGGCCTCGCCGTTCTCGCTACTGGCCGGCTCGGGCCGAAGGCCGGGAGAAGGTGGTCCGGGCCGTGCGCTCCTGCTCGTAGCGGGCCACGCCCCGCATCAGCGCCCCCGCCACCTTGCTCTGGTAGGTCTCGGAGCCCAGCAGCTTCTCCTCTTCGGGGTTGCTGATGAACGCCACCTCCACGAGGACGGCGGGCATGGCGGCCCCCACCAGGACCCGGAAGGGGGCCTGCTTCACCCCCCGACCCTGGCTCCCCGTCACCACCGCCAGCTCCTCCTGTATGCGCGAGGCGAGGGTCGACGACTCCTCCAGGTGCTCGGCCTGGGCCATGTCCCAGAGGATCAGGGCCAGGTCCGATCCGGGGGGAGCCCCCGAAGCGGGCACCGCCTCCCCCTCCGTGCGGGCCATGCGACGGCCCTCCTCGTCGCTCGCCTGATACGAGAGGAAATAGACCTCGCTGCCGTTCGCCCCGTGGCTGTGGCTGGCGTTGGCATGGATGGAAACGAACAGGTCGGCCTTGTAGTTGTTGGCGATGGCGGTCCGCTCGTCGAGCCCCAACTCCTCGTCCTTTTCCCGGGTGAGGAAAACTTGAAGCCCGAGGTTGTTCACGATCTGCGCGCGCAGCTTGCGCGCCAGAGCCAGGGTGACGTCCTTCTCCAAGGTCCCCCCCGGTCCCTGGGCCCCGACCTCCTGTCCACCGTGCCCGGCGTCGATGACCACGGTGCGGACGGTGGTGGGCTCGGGAGTGGGGGTGGGTCGGGGCGCGGGGGCGGAGGCGGAGGCGCGGGGTGCGGGAAGGGGCGGGCCCTCGAACTCGAGGACCAGCCGAACCGGGGACTCCTGTTCCGCGGCCTTCAGGTGCTGGAAGCGGCGGCCCAGCGTGACCGCGAAGAGGTTCTCCCGGCCCCCCACGAACTGGACGAGGTCCACGATCCCGCCCGTGAGGCGCTGCTGCTGGAAGCCCACGTCCACGAGGTCGCGGGAGATCCCCACCGTCACTCGTCCTTCCTCCTGGAGGACGCGAAAGGGGACCTTCTCGCTCGCCTCCAAAACCACCCGGGCCACGTCCCCGGAGACGAAGGTGCTGACCCCGATGTGGGGGATGCTCACGTTTCCGAGGACGAGGACGCGCGAGGCCGGGCGCCACTCCGCGCGCCGGCCGAGGAGGGGACCGAGCAGGCGCGGGATGGAGTCCACGGGCACCAGCCACTTCCCTTCCTCGAGCACCACCGCCGCCGAGAGCAGCCGCAGGTCCCCGTCCACGGAGGCCAGGCTCTTCTTGTTATAAAGGCTCACCTCGTGCTTCTGGAAGCTGAGGGTGACGGCCCCGCCCGCGGGATCGCTCTGCACGGAGATGCCCAGGCCGACGAGCACCTGGTCGAGAGGCAGCAGTTCCACGTCCCCCCGGGCCACGGCCAGAATTTCCCGTCTTTGGCCTTCGGTGAGGACGACGATGGGTCCCGGGCCGGCGGCCAGGTTGGGGGACGCTAGGGCGATCAGTACCACGGCCCGCAGCCACGTCTTCAGGATGGAAGAACCTCCCTTAACCGACGCGAGGTAACATCTTGCATTCTAAGGAAAAATGCACAGCCACGCAAGGCCGGGGTGGGGTTCAACCCCCCCCTCTCCGGCCGGGTCCAATAGAGAGTGAAGAGGAAGAGTGGCCAGCTGACCCTTCGAGGCGCGGCAAGCCTGATCCTGAGCCTCACCTTTTTGAGCCCGGGTGGCCTCCACGCCGCGCCTACGGATGAGGCCGCCCTCGTCCATGTCCTGAACAGGCTGGGTTACGGACCCCGGCCGCGTGATCTCGAGACGCTCAGGGTCGTGGGCGTCAAGAGATGGATCGAGGACCAGCTGCGCCCCGATGGCGTTCCCGACCGCGCGATGGCCGCCCGCCTGGCGCCCCTCAAGACGGTCGGCCTCTCCACAAAGGAGCTCCTCAAGGGCTACGAGATCCCGCCCGAGGCCCGGCAGGCGGCGGCGAAGGCCCGGGCGGAGCTGGAGAAGGCCGGCGAGGAGGAGCAGAAGCAGGCACGTCGTGACCTCATGAAGAAGTACGCTCCACAGATGGAGGGCAGTCCCCGCCAGGTGCTGGATGAGCTACAGGAGGCCAAGGTCCTCCGCGCGCTCTACAGCGAGCGACAGCTCGATGAAGTCCTGGTCGATTTCTGGATGAACCACTTCAACGTCTTCGCGCAGAAGGGCCCCGAGCGCTTCCTGATCGGGGAGTACGAGCGGGACGTCATCCGGCCGCGGGCCTGGGGCCGCTTCGAGGACCTGCTCCTGGCCACCGCCGAGAGCCCGGCCATGCTCTTCTATCTCGACAACTGGCTCTCCGCCGACCCCAACGCGCCCCCGCCCGGACGGGCTCGCGGACGCTACCTCCGGCCCGGCGGCTTCGGCGGGCCCGCGCAGCCGGGGCAGCGCCCCAAGCGGGGCCTCAACGAGAACTACGCCCGCGAGATCATGGAACTGCACACGCTGGGCGTGGACGGGGGCTATACCCAGAAGGACGTGACGGAGGTCGCCCGCTGCTTCACGGGCTGGACGATCCGCGGCCTCCGCCAGCAGAACCCCGAGTTCACCTTTGATGACCGCATTCACGACCACGGCGAGAAGCTCGTGCTCGGACAGAGGATCTTCGGGGGCGGCGGTCAGGAGGAGGCCCGCAGGGTCATCCACATCCTCGCCACTCACCCCTCCACGGCAACGTTCATCTCCACGAAGCTCTGCCGTCGGTTCGTGGCCGACGATCCGCCGGCCGCCCTGGTGGACCGGGCCGCCGCGACCTTCCGGCAGACCGACGGCAACATCCGCGAGGTGGTGCGGACCATCGTGACCTCCCCCGAGTTCTTGGCTCCGGAGGCCCGGGCGGCCAAAATCAAGACCCCCCTGGAGTTCGTGGTGAGCGCGGCGCGGGTGGCGGGGGCGCGGGTCGAGGACGCTACCGAGCTGGCCCGACGCATCGCGGCCATGGGCATGCCCCTCTACATGCAAGCGCCCCCCACCGGCTACAAGGACACCGCCGAGGCCTGGGTCTCCACGAGCGGACTCGTGGCGCGGCTGAATTTCGCCCTCGACCTCGCGGGAGGCCGCATCCGGGGGGTCACGGTGGATGCCGCGGGCCTGGCTCCCGCAGGGCCGGACGAAAAGGCCCTGGCCGACTCCATGGCCGCACGACTCGTCCCCGCCGGCCTCTCCGAGGCCACGCGCAAGGCCGTGGAGGGCGAGGCGGGGCTCGGGCTTGACCCCGCCCGCGTGGCCGGGCTCGTCCTGGGCAGCCCAGAGTTCCAGAGGAGATAGGCATGCTCACGCGACGGGTCTTCCTCAAGTCTTCGGGCCTGGCCCTGGTTTCTTTCGGTGCGGTCCCGCACGTTCTGCTGCGCTCGGTCCAGGCCGCGCAAGGAGCGAAACAGAAGAAGACGCTGGTCGTTGTCTTCCAGCGCGGAGCCTGCGACGGGCTCAATACCGTGATTCCCTACGGCGAGCACGCATACCGCGTGCTGCGGCCCACTATCGCCGTCCCCCCGCCGAAAGCCGGGGGGACGGATGCGGCCCTGGATCTGGACGGCTTCTTCGGCCTCCACCCCGCGCTCGAGCCGCTGATGCCGCTGTGGCGGAGGGGCGACCTGGCCGCGGTCCAGGCCATCGGTAGCCCCGACGGCACCCGGTCTCATTTCGACGCTCAGGACTTCATGGAGTCCGGCACCCCGGGCCGCAAGGCCACCGAGGATGGCTGGATGAACCGTTGCCTCCAGGCCACCCCCGACCCTGAGTCGACACCTCTGCGCGCCATCGCCCTCACCCCCACCTTGCCCCGCTCGCTCGCGGGCAAATACCCGGCCGTGGCCCTGGCCAACATCCGGGACTTCGGCCTGAGGCCCGCCGCGGGCCCCGCGGTGGGAAGGGGATTCGAGGAAATGTACGCGGGCGCCGTCCACGATACTCTGCACGGAACCGGCCAGGAGGCCTTCGAGGCCATCCAGTTCCTCAAGAAAACGGACGCCGCAAAGTACCAGCCGGCGGAAGGGGTCCAATACCCGCGCGGGCCTTACGGTGACAGCCTCCGGCAAATCGCCCAGCTCCTGAAGGCGGATGTCGGCGTGGAGATGGCCTTCACGGAGGTGGGCGGCTGGGACCACCATGCGGCCGAGGGAGGGGTCCAGGGCCAGCTCGCCAACCGCTTGCGCGACTTCGGCTCCGCGTTGGCCGCGCTCCACCAGGACTTGGGCGACCGCATGCAGGACGTGGTGGTCGTGACCATGACGGAGTTCGGGCGAACCGTCCGCGAGAACGGCAACCGCGGGACCGACCACGGCCACGCTAGCGTGTCGTTCGTGATGGGGGGGCGCGTCCGGGGCGGGAAGGTCCACGGGCGCTGGCCGGGACTCTCCCCGGACCGACTCTACGAGGGCCGCGACCTGGCTATCACCACGGACTTCCGAGACCTTCTGGGCGAGGTCCTGACCCGCCATCTGGGGGCCAGGAGCTTGGCCTCCGTGTTCCCGGGCCGCAGCGGAAGCCCCGCGCGCTTCCCGGGCGTCATGAAGGCCTAGGCGCCAGGCGGGTCGCGTTCTCCCGACCCTTGGTCGAAGCCCCAGGTCAGTGCGGTCCCTGGGCTCGGCCGAGCCCTTAGTCCAGCTTCTGAACGAGGGTCAGGCCGTCGGCCACGGGAATCATCACGGACCGCACGCGGATATCGGAGGCCACGAAGTCGTTGAAGGCCCGTATGGCGCGGGTGTCCTCATCCTGGGCGTCCGGCCGGACGACCTCGCCGCTCCAGAGGACGTTGTCGACGGCGATGAGCCCGCGCGGTCGCAAGCGACGCAGGCTCTCCTCGTAGTACGTGAGGTAGCTCGTCTTGTCCGCGTCGATGAAGACGAAGTCGAAGGGCGGCTCCAGGGGAAGGGATCGTAGGGTCTCCGCAGCCGGCCCCAGGCGCAGCTCGATCCGCTCACTGAGGCCGGCGCGGGCCCAATATCGGCGCGCGATCGCGGTCCATTCCTCGCTCACGTCGCAGGCCAGCAGCCGACCCTCCGGGCCCAGGCCGCGGGCGATACAGAGCGAACTGTACCCGGTGAAGGTGCCCACCTCGAGGGCCCGACGCGCGCCTATGGCCGCGACCAGCACCGTCAGCAGCGTGCCCTGATCGGCCGCGATCTGCATGCGGGCTCGGGAGCCCAAGGCGGCGGTGTCCGCGCGCAGCTCCCGGAGAAGGCCGTCGTCCGGCGTGCGGTGGGCGAGCACGTAGGCGTAAAGGCGGTCGTCCAGGGATATGAACTTCGTCATGGGCGGTGCGGGCCGCTCACGATTGGACACCCCCCGACCACCCGCCGTCAACGGGTGCTCCCGCGGTATGATTCCGGCAAGGGAGATCAAAGCCGAAAAGCCCGGCCGGAAGGGTCAATCGAGTCCCGACGGCGGGAGCACCCTGTCGCGTCCACCCCGGGGCGGCGTGAGAGCCCGGACTTCAATTCAGGCCACGATCGACAGGCGGAAGCCATCGAGGAGAAGCTCATGAGCGGGAATCAAGCGGGCGGCGAGGAAGCGCGAACCCTGGGTCGGAGGACCTTCTTACGCTACGGCGCCTTGGGGGGCGTGGCGGCGGCGGTGACGGGCTCGGCCCGTTCAGGCTCCGGGGAGCCGGCTCCCCCCCCCGCGGAACCCGCCCCCTTCGAGCTGGAGGAGGCTACCATCGCCACGCTCCAGGAACGGATGCAGTCGGGTGCCCTCACCGCCCGCGCTCTCACCGAGGCGTACCTTGCGCGCATCGAAGGGCTGGACCGCCAAGGCCCTGCCCTGCGTTCCGTCCTGGAGACAAACCCCGATGCCCTCGCCATCGCGGCCGCCTTGGATGAGGAGCGGAAGGCGAAGGGTGCCCGCGGCCCCCTGCACGGCATCCCCGTCCTCCTGAAAGACAACATTGGTACCGGGGACCGGATGATGACCACGGCCGGATCCTTGGCCCTCGCCGGTAGTTACTCGGCCGAGGACTCCTTCCTGGCGAAGCGACTGCGCGAGGCGGGCGCCGTTCTCCTCGGAAAAGCCAACCTTTCCGAGTGGGCGAACTTCCGATCGTCCCACTCCAGCAGCGGCTGGAGTGGCCGCGGGGGCCAGTGTCGGAACCCCTACGCTCTCGACCGCAACCCCTGCGGCTCCAGTTCCGGCTCGGGAGCGGCGGTATCGGCAAACCTTTGCGCGCTGGCGGTGGGGAGCGAGACGGACGGCTCCATCGTCTGCCCCTCCTCGGCCAACGGGATCGTGGGCATCAAGCCCACGCTCGGGCTGGTGAGCCGCGCGGGCATGATCCCGCTCGCCCACAGCCAGGACACCGCGGGCCCCATGTGCCGCACGGTGGCGGATGCGGCGGCGCTCCTCGGCGTCCTGGCCGGGGTGGATCCCCGCGACACCGCCACCGCGAAGAGCCGCGGCCACGCCGCCCCTGACTACACGAAGTTCCTGGACCCCGAGGGGCTGCGGGGCGCGCGCATCGGCGTCGCCCGGAAGATGTTCGGCTTCAACGAGGCCGTGGACCGCCTCCTAGAGGACGCGCTGGCGGAGATGAAACGCGGCGGCGCCGTGCTGGTGGATCCCGCCGACCTCCCGTCCAGCAGCCAGCTCGAGGAGGCCGAACTCGAAGTGCTGCTTTACGAGTTCAAGGCCGATCTCAACTCCTATCTGGCGGGCCTCGGCCCACGCATCGCCGTCCGAACCCTCGCCGACATCATCGCCTACAACGATAGCCACCGTTCGGACGAGTTGCCGTACTTCGGCCAGGATCTCCTCGTGAAAGCGGAGGCGAAGGGACCTTTGACCACGCCCGCGTACCTCAAGGCCCTGGAAAAGAGCAAGCGACTCGCCGGCAAGGATGGCCTGGACGCCACGATCCGGCGGCACGGGCTGGACGCGATCGTGGCCCCCACGGGGGGACCGGCCTGGGTGATCGACCTCGTGAACGGTGACCACTTTTCCGGAGGCAGCTCCACCCATCCCGCGGTCGCCGGCTACCCGAACATCAGCGTGCCCGCCGGTTTCATCTCCGGCTTGCCGGTCGGGATCTCGTTCATGGGACAGGCCTGGAGCGAGCCGACGCTGCTGAAACTGGCCTCCTCTTTCGAGCACGCCACGAAGCACCGGCGGCCGCCCCGTTTCCGCCCCCACGCGGAGGTCTAGCTTTCCTCTAGCGCCAACGCATCGCTCGATCGTCGTGTCCTTTCTGAGCCCGGAGGCGTTTGTGCTCCTTGTTTGGACCCGTTCCGGCGGCCGCCCGTGCGATGCTCGCAAAACGGACTCTACCGGGGCAAGGGTTGGTGGGGCCCGTACGCCTTCTTTGGGTGTCGGGGCGTGCTCACGGGTCTCCTGTGCCCGAGATCAACTCCCGAGGGGGGAAGCCTGAATTGATTGGCTTAGGTCCTCGCCAAATTGCGGCCGATCTCAGACTTGTGAGGACCGAACTGCCGAGACGGTGCTTTCGGCGTGAGAGTATCGTATACTCTGTTGTCGAAAAACGTATCAGTTAAATAGGACTGCGGCACCCGGGGGCGTGTCACTGTGATGGGAAAGCCACTGCGGGTCCTCATCGTGGACGATGCCGAGCCGGACGCGCTCCGTATCGTAGCGCTCCTCCGCGGCGGTGGCTACGAGCCCGCGTTTGCGCGGGTGGAGACGGCGCCCGGGCTCCTTGCCGCCCTGCCCCGCGAAGACTGGGACGTGCTGGTCACGGACCACGAGCTCCCCCAGTTCGGAGCGCTCGAGGTTCTGGAGATCCTCCACGCCCAGGAGCGCGACCTGCCCGTGATCGTGGTCGCCGGCTCGGTGAGCGACGAAGAGCTGGTCGCGGTGATGCGCGCGGGGGCCCAGGACTGCCTTGTCAAGGGCAACCTGGGTCGGCTCTGCGTGGCCGTGGACCGGAGCCTGCGCGACGCCGAGGAGCGACGGGCCCGCCGAGAGTCCGACCGCCGGCGGAGCGAAGCCGAGGAGCGGTACCGCACTCTGGTCGAGGAGATTCCTGCCCTCACCTACATTGCCTGGGCGGACGACAAAGGCAGCACCATGTACGTGAGTCCCCAGATCAAAGCCATGATCGGGATCTCCCCCGCCGAATGGCTGGCGGAGCCTGAATCCTGGTCGAAGCACCTTCACCCTGATGACCGAGACCGAGTGCTGGTCGAGTACCGGCAGGCCTGGTCCACAAACAAGCCCTTTCTGGCCGAGTACCGGGTCCTCGACCCCGACGGCCACGTGGTTTGGTGGCGGGATGAAGGCCGCTTGATCCCCGCCAGCAACGGCCGGCCCCAGTTCGTGCGCGGCTTCATCCTCGACATCACGGAGCGGAAGCAGGCGGAAGAGACGATCCGTCACATGACCTACCACGACCAGCTCACGGGCCTGCCCAACGGGGCGCTCCTCCACGAGCGCCTGCGGCTAGCCATCCTGGACGCTCGGCGCGAGCGGCAGCCGTTGGCCCTGCTCCTCATGAACGTGGACCGCTTCCGCGAGATCAACCACACTCTCGGGCACCAAAACGGGGACCGCGTCCTCCTCGAGCTGGCGGAGCGGCTGGGGGACGTGTTGGGCGAGCCGGACCGGGTGGCACGCCTGCGGGGGGATGAATTTGCCCTCCTCCTCCCGGGAGCGGACGCGAACCTGGCCCGGCAGGTGGCGGCGAAGGTCTTGAAAGCCTTGGAGCAGCCGTTCGTGGTGGAGCGACTGCCGATCGAGATCGGAGCCAGCGTGGGGATCAGCGTGCAGCCCGACCACGGCGACGAGGCCGAAATCCTCCTGCAGAGGGCGGACATGGCCATGCAGGCGGCGAAGCGCTTGACCGGTGGCTGCGTGGTGTACTCGCCAGAATGCGACCCCTACGACCCGCGGCGCCTCGCTCTGCTCGGCGAGCTGCGACGCGCCATCGAAGCCGACCAGCTCGTGCTGCACTACCAGCCCAAGGTGGACCTGAAGACGCGAGCGGTGGTCGGGGCGGAGGCGCTCGTGCGCTGGCGGCATCCCAAGAGGGGCATGGTCCCCCCCGACCAGTTCATCCCCCTCGCCGAGCAGGGCGGCCTCATCAAGCCCCTCACGCGCTGGGTCCTGGACCACGCCCTCAGCCAGTGCGAGGCCTGGACCCGCGAGCGCCCCAGAATCCCGGTGGCCGTCAACCTCTCGGCCCGCAACCTGCACGATCCCCAGCTCGTGGAGCAGGTCGCGGGCCTCCTGGCCTCGCGGGGCGTGGCGCCCGAACTCCTGCAGCTGGAGCTGACGGAGAGCGCGGTCATGACCGATCCGGTGCGGGCGGGGGAGATCCTGAGCGTCCTGGAGTCGAGCGGGGTGGGAATCTCCATCGACGACTTCGGGACCGGTTACACTTCTCTCGCCTATTTGCGCCGCCTGCCCGTCTCCGAGCTCAAGATCGACAAGTCGTTCGTCATGGGCATGGCCCGCGGAGATGAAGACACCGCGATCGTCCGCTCCACCAACGACCTCGGCCACAACCTCGGCCTGAGCGTGGTGGCGGAGGGCGTCGAGGATGAGTCCACCCTCAACCTCCTGGGCTCCTTCGGCTGTGACGCGGCCCAGGGCTTCTACATGGGCCGGCCCATGCCGCCCGATGATCTCGCCCGGTGGCTCCGGGAGTCGCCCTGGGGTGGACACCCGGGCAACAACCGCACCTGATCTTCGAGTCGCCGAGAAGCCCCCCCCACCGACAGAACGGAGGGTCGGCTCAACGCCCTAGGAAGGCGTCCTCAACGCCAAAGAAAGCCGGTTTGGCCCGGTAGCCCTCATCGAAGAGGAGGGGGTTATCGGCGCCGAAGAAAGCGTCGATCCACGAGTGCTTGTCGCTGAAGCCCCAGAAGGTGACCGCGTGGCAGCGGGCCTCAGCCGCGCAGACGGCCACAATGTCATGGAACACGTGCTTTTGGAGGTCGAGCCGCTGGGCGGTGCTTCCGGGGGCAGTCCGGATCCTGACGTCCATCTCGCTGATATTGACCAGGAGTCCGAGAGCGGCGAGCCGCTGCATGTTGGCGGCGATGTCGGCGGGCTGGGGATACGAAGTCGCGTCGACGTGCATTTGCATCCCCACACCGTCGATGGGCACGCCCCCCTGCTTGAGACCCTGGACGAGTTCATAGACGCGGTCCGACTTGAGCCCTTTCCCCTCGGCGTCATACTCGTTGTAGAAGAGAAGCGCGCCCGGGTCCGCTTCGCGGGCCGTGCGGAAGGCGGCCGCGATGTAGTCGGGACCGAGTCCTCGGGAGAAGACCGTATCCCGCAGCCCGGAGCCGTCGGTGGCGATCGCCTCGTTCACGACGTCCCAGGCGGCCACATGGCCTCGATAGTGGCTTGCGACGGTGCGGATGTGGTTGGCCATGGCGTCCCGAAGCTCAGGGGGCGACAGGGTGCCGACCCATGGCGGCGTGGCGCCGTGCCACACCAGGGCGTGGCCCTTAACCCTCATGCCGTTCGCCTCGGCAAAGGCCACGATGGCGTCACCTCCCGAGAAGTCGAAAACGCCCTGCTCCCGCTGGATTGGGTCCCACTTCATCTCGTATTCGGCGGTCAGATAGCTGAAGTGCCGGCTGAGGGTCGCGACGTAGTCGGGCTCCGAGGCAAGGTAACCCGACTGGACGGCCGCACCCACCCACTTTCCTGCCCCGGTTGCAGCGTCGCGGAGCGGACCGACGCTGGCGGCTGGGGGCCCGGACGTCGGCATCGGAGTCGACGCGACGCCGTCACCGCCCCCGCCGCAGGCGGCGAGGGCGGTGACGAGCGCAAGAAGCATTCCCAACCGCGCTCCCCTCACGTTAAGGCTCATCGCTACCTTGGTCCGGAGCATCGGTCCTCGGGGGAACTCTCCTCCGTCCGGTTGGGATCCGCAAGGGCGCCATTCGCTATTCCTGCGCGACGCACTGAGCGGTTCCGAATCCGCTAAGTGATTTATTCTATTGTGATTAATGTGGTGGAGGCGGCGGGAGTCGTGTTCTTGTGTATTGTTGAGCCCACGTAAGTTACGGCAGCGCAAGAAACGCCAGAAACGCTACACCCTATAAAAAACCCTATAAGACACACGTATCACACACGCGGCTCGCCACAGGTAGACGACCTCCAATTTTATTGGTATTATCAAAATGGTTGGAGGGTATTACAGGATGCGCACGATAACGCTAAAAGTCCCGGCCGGCTTAGCCGCACGAGTCACTGCCGCGGTCCGAAGACGCGGCGTGAGTACCTCAGCTCTCGTGCGCGAGGCGCTCGAGGACACGCTCGAGCGCGAGCTGGGCTCCCGAGCCAGCTCCTGCCTTGAGTTGACGCGGGATCTTCGAGGGTCCCTCACGGGTCCACCGGACCTTTCATCGAACCCGTCACGCCTCAGGGGCTATGGCCGTTGAGGACGGTCATTATTGACACGGGACCCCTTGTCGCCTTCCTCAACCGCCGAGATCGCCACCACATCTGGGCCGCGGAGCAGTTCGGGGCCCTCGCACCGCCGCTGCTCACCTGCGAGGCTGTCCTCTCGGAAGCGGCCTACCTAGTGCGCGGCCTGGCCGGAGGGCCCGACGCAATCCTGGAATTCGTCGCCCGCGGCGTCGTCAAGCCGACCTTCCGGCTCCAGGAGGAAGTATCCTCGGTGAAGGCGCTTATGAGACGGTATGCGAGGGATCTTGCGGATGCATGCCTCGTGCGGATGTCTGAGATGCACTCGGACTGCGTCGTGCTAACGATCGACAGTGAGTTTCGCGACGTGTACCGTCGTCATGGCCGCCAGGTGATCCCGACGCTCCTGCCACCGTACGCGAAGCGTCGGCGACGCTAACCCCCGCACTCCCCCCGCCCATCAGGGCTGTACGCAGCACCCGGTTACTCTCTGGGCCGCGCCGCTCATCACTGTCCGGCCTCGCCAACCTAGTTCGAGGAGCTGGCGCGCCAGGACGATTCCTTCGCGGCTTTGTCCCATCGTTCACATCGGAGCGCTTGACCGAACGCGACGCCCGGCAGCCGGTTGCGACTGAGCAGAGGCTGCCCAAGGCTATTGGACCTGACTCGGCGTCGGTTCGTGGTAGCTTGGCCTCCTGACTCGCCCACATGACGGGCGCTACGGCCCGGAGGGCCGGAAGTAAAGCACGTGGAGCGTCGAGACCCCCGCCGACGTTTGGCGGACGCCGACACGCACAGTGGTTCTGAATCCGGTAAGTGATTGAGTCTATTGCGATTAGTATGGTGGAGGCGGCGGGAGTCGAACCCGCGTCCGGAAGCGCGCCTGCGAGAGACTCTACAGGTTTAGTCCGACCTCGAGTTTCGCCTCGGCGTGAAGGCCGGACGCAACCGCCTTCGGCTAGTCCGATTGATCTCGCCTTTGGCCCCCGGACCGAGGGCTCGAGGCCAGCCCACTTTTATGACGCTCTTTCCAAAGCCCGTGGGCGGGGCCCTGGGAGAGCGGGTTGCCTAGGGTTTAGTTAGGCAGCCAATGCCAAGTTATCGTTGGCAGTTGTGTCTTTCCACCGGATTTACGAGCCGGTAGCACGCTCGACCTGCATCTCTCGGGGTCACCGTTCCCGTCGAAACCGTGACGCCCCCCTCCATGTCTCGCATCTTGTAGTCTAACACGGGCCGGGCGGCTATGGAGAAGGGACGTGTAAGCCTAGCTCCTTCACATACTTCTCTCCGCCGGGGCCGTTGAGCTTCCAATAGGCGAGCCGCGTCGAACCCAGCAGCACCGCTTCCTCGCCGTTGGGCCCCGTCTGCCGAACCAGCCGGTAGGGTGGCTGGGCCTCGAACGCGAAGGTCAACTTCGCACCCCCCTCGACCTCGATCGTCCAAGCCGTGACCGGCAGACGGCCGGCGGGGACGCTCACGGCCGAAACCGCGGCCGCACGGCTGATCGTAGCCCGACCCCAAACGAGCGGACGATGCTCCAAACGCGCGTGAAAAAGGCTGCGCAGGAACGGCACAGTGCGGGTCTCCCCCGGGTTCAGGTAGGGGCCCTCCCAGCCCCGGAGGAGGATGGGGAGCGCATCTTCGAATACGCCGCCCGCGGGCAGGGGCAGATCGTCCACTCCATCCGCCTCGCCGTCGAAATAGCTGTGAAAAGTGCCTGCGACCTTACCGCCGCGGGGCAGGAGCTGGTGGTAAGTGTGGCCGCACCATTCCTGGCTCGACAAGCTCACCTTCGCCACCGGCCAGGCCGGGGCCACGCGGGCAAAGGTGGATGTCATGACCTTGTAGTCGTAGATCCCGGTTTGAAAGTGTCGGATCGCGTTCAGTTTCATCACCGGATAGACATCCGAGGCCGGATGCCGGCCGGGGTCCGCCTTTACCCTAGCCGTGTCGCTGAAGTCCTCGGTCACGTAGATCAGGATGGCGGTGCCGGCGCGGGGGGCCCCATACCTCGGCTGGGTGAGGCGATAGCCGTTCAGTTCGGCCCGACCGTCGCCCCAATGGGCCCAAAAGTCCTGGGCGGCGGCGGGGGCGGCCAGGGCCAGTGCGATGACTCCGATCGAGACGCGCATGAGCACGCTCCTCCGCGTCCATCATATAGTCGAGCCTCGCGGGGCGGCGGGGGGTTTCCCCTCGCCGCGCAGTCCACGCTTAGGGCACAGGTCGTCGAGCGGGCACTCCCTGCAGCGGGGACGGGGGCGGCATAAGTCCTTGGCCAAGCGCACGATCTGCGCGTGGTAGTCGTTGAAGAGCGCTGCGTCCTGGGGCATCCGCTCCATGAAGACGCGTTGGATGTCGTCGTAAGCCTCGTCGCCACGGAGGAAACCCAGGCGCCTGAAGACCCGACGGGTGTAAGCGTCCACGACGAAGAGGGGCCGGCCCGCGGCGTAGAGCACGATCGAATCCGCCGTCTCGCGGCCAATGCCATGAACAGCGAGGAGCTTGCCGCGGAGCTCAACGGGTTCCATGTCCTTCATGGCCTCCACCGACCCCCCGAACTCCGAGCCCAGAAAGGCGAGGAAGGCAGCGATGCGGCGAGCCTTGACATTGAAGGTGCCTGACGAGCGAATGAGGACGGCCAGGCGCGAAACGGGGAGAGATCGAAGCCGGGGATAGGAGAGCCGGCCCTGGGCGCGCATCACCGCTAGCGCCTTCTCGGCGTTGCCCCAGGACGTGTTCTGGGTGAGGATCGCGCCCAGGCAGATCTCGAAGGGCGTCTCTCCCGGCCACCATCCGGCGGGTCCGAAGCGGGCGGCTAGACGCTCATAGACTTGGAGAAGCGATTGGCTGGTTATCTGCTTCCTCTGCCGACGTTTCTGCGGCACACTAGAGGAGACGATAGCTCCAACGGGGACTCTACCGTGAGCCACTGTTGACAGGCGCGCTTCACGTGCCGGATAATGAATTAACGTCTAAGTCAACGTAAAGTCGGTGATTATCGGCGATACGCCGAGGTGGAGATGAGCCTAGAAGACGCCCTTAAGGCAAAGACCCTCGCGCTCATCAGCCAACAGATGGCCAACTGGGTCGTCGAGATCCAGCGCTTCATCGGCGAACACCAGGCAAACTTGGTCCGCTCGCTGGATGAGCTGCAAGAGATGGCGGCCCGTTACGACGAGAAGATCAACGAGGAAGAGATCGGGGCCGCCATGGCCGAGGTCGTCGCCGCCCAGCCCCCGGCCGCCGCCCCCGCTGGACCGAACTACGCCAACCTTCGGGCCTCCCTCCTGGAAATCGAAAAAGGCGCGAACCTCTCCGAGGTGCTGACCTATCTCGTGAACGAGGCCGGGCAGTACGTGGATCGCGCGGCCATGTTCATCGTCAAGGGTCAGAGCGCGATCGGGTGGTATGCGCGCGGCGCACAGCCCCCCGAGGTCATCAAGTCCATCAACGTGCCCCTGAACGCGGACACCGTCTTCCGCCTCGTCCACAACTCACGCCACGCCTTGCGCGGTCACATCACCCAGTCACCGGGCACCTCCCAGGCCCTGGCCCGGCTGGCCGGCGACCCCCAGGGGATTCTGGCCGTCCCCCTGATCCTGCGCGAGAAGCTGGCCGCCATCCTCTATTGCGACTCCTACCAGGAGGAGATCCCGGCGGCGGACGCCGACCTGATCGAGATCCTGGTCTCCTTCGCGGGGAAGAATATCGACCTGCTCTCCGGCGCGCCCAAGCCCGCGACGGGCACGGCCACGACCGGCTCCAGCACGGACCGCGCGGCCGCGCTTCGGGCCGCGGGCGAGGAGGCCCGCGAGCGGGCGCCAGTGCCCCGGGCGGCTGCTCCGCCCCCTGCCCCTCCCGCCGCCGAGGGCGAGGGAACTTCGACCGTGATGTTCAGCGCTCAGAGCTTCGCGGCCATGAAACAGCAGGCCGCCGCGCCCGCCCGGCCCGCCGCCGCGCCCGCGCCTCGCCCGGCCGGACCGGCCGCGCGCCCGGTGTCGCCGGATGACCAGAAAGCCCACGAGGACGCCAAGCGCTTCGCCCGCCTCGTGGTCAGCGAGATCAAGCTTTACAACGAGTCGAAGGTGAACGAGGGGCGGCGCCACAAGGACATCTACGAGCGGCTCAAGGAGGACATCGAGCGCGGGCGACAGATGTACTCCGACCGGGTCGCGACGCACGTCCGTGAGTCGACGAACTATTTCTACGAAGAGCTGGTCCGCATCCTGGCCGGGGGCGACGCAGCCGCCCTTGGTCCCATGTAGCATCCCCCCCCGGCAACCAAAGTGAGCGCCCCGCTCCTCGGGCTCCTGGCCATCCTCGCCGCCGTTCCCGACGTGCCGGCCCCAAACCCGCCCTCCAACTACTGGATCGAGGCGAAGCCGGAAGGGCCGGCCGAGGCTGCCCTTCGCGACGCCCTTGCCCGGGGCGGCTTCGGAGGCCCGGCGGCGGCGGTCGATGCCCTGAGGCAGGTCTCAGCCAGCTACCCGGGGACGGCGGTCTCGGGACTGGCCCAGCTCGCCGCGGGCCTGGCCCTGCTCGAGGGACCGCGGCCCCGGGAGGCCATCCCCTTCTTGACCCACCCCGATGTCCAGCACACCCTTCTCCCCGATCACGCGCTCTTCGCCCTCGGACGGGCCCAGGAAGCCGCCGATCAGCCAACCGAGGCCGCCCAGTCGTATCTGGCCGCCGCCCATGAGGGGCCCAAGACTGCTGTCGCCTGCGCGGCCCTGCTCCGGGCCGCGGACGCTCTCGCGAAGTCGCGCCGGCTCGACCAAGCCGCGGACACTCTCGACCACGCCCTCGTCGCCTGCCCCGACCAGGAGCCGCACGTGATGGAGCGTCTGGGCGAGATCCAGGAAGAGCGCGGGGCCCGCAAGGCGGCGGCCGAAGCCTACGACCGGCTGGACAACGACTACCCGGCCTCGACCCCCGCCCACGACACCGCCCCGCGCCTGCGGGCCTTGGCCTCCGTCTTGCCCGCTCCCGCTCCCGAGCGCCTGGGGCGCGAACTGAGGAAAGCCTGGGCTCTCTCCGAGGCCGGCCGGAATTGGGAGGCGGTCGGTGTCCTCCGGGCGGCCCAGGCCCTAAAGCCCAGCGGCGACGACAGCGAGCTCCTCCACGTCCGTCTGGGCCTGGCCCTCCTGGCTCTCGGACGCTACCGCGAAGCGGAGGCCTCGCTGGCCGGGGTCGGCCCGAAGTCCCCGTACGCAGCGGAGGCGGCCTTCGATTTGGCGAGGCTCAGCGCCCGGGCGGGACCGGCTCTCGATGTCTACGAGTCCGTGGCCGAGCGCTTCCCGGATACGCCCTGGGCGGAGGAGGCTTTGCTCGCGCTCGCTAACCACTACCAGCGGGACGCACGCGACGAGGAGGCGCTGCCTTTCTACCGGCGCCTGCTCGCGGAATACCCCGGGGGCCGCTATGTCGAGCGCGCCACCTGGAGGACGGCGTGGGCCGACTATCGGGCTGGTCGGTACGAGCAGGCCGCCCAGGCCCTGGAGCGTACGGCCCGTCTGCGCCCGCCCGGCACCCCTACCCCCGGCTTCCTCTACTGGGCCGGCCGGTCGCGGGCGGCGCTTGGCCAGACCGAGCGCGCGCGCCTGCTCTTCGAGGAGACGGTCCAGCGCTACAAGTATGCCTACCACGGCATCCGGGCTCGGGAGTGGCTGGCCCGGCTGCCCCCGGCTACCGCCTCCCTCCCCTCCCCGGTCCTGGCCGCGGACGCTCCCGAACCCGGCGAGGGCCTTGGCGAACCCGCGGCCACCCGCGTGCATCAGCTGCTGCTGATCGACCGGCTGGACGAGGCGGAAGAGGAGCTACACGCGCTCCCCTTCTCGCCCAGGGCGGAGGGCACGATCGCTTGGATTGAATGGAGGTGCGGCCGCCTGCGTCCCGCCATCACGGCCATGAAGAGAGCCTGTCCGGAGTGGGTGGGTGAGGCCGGGGACCGCCTACCTCCCGAGGTCTGGCGCATCCTCTTCCCGCTGGGGTTCGGGGACACTCTTCGGGCCAAGGCCGCGGAGGAGGGGCTGGATCCCGCCCTTATGGCCGCCCTCATCCTGCAGGAGTCCACGTTCGACGCCCAAGCCCTGAGCCGCGCGGGGGCGCGTGGCCTCATGCAAGTGATCCCCGCCACCGGCCGCAAGCTGGCCCGGGACCTGGGCGTGCGCTTTCGGAGCGCCGCCCTCCAAAACCCGAAAACGAGTATGGACTTCGGGGCCCGCTACCTCCGGCAGATGATGGACCGCTACGACGGCCAGACGGAGCGCGTGCTGGCCGCCTACAACGCGGGACCACACCGGGTGGACGCCTGGACGGCCTCCCGTCCCGACATGTCGGCGGAGGAGTTCGTGGAGAGCATCCCCTTCACTGAGACGCGTTACTATGTCATGAGCATACTGGCGGCACGGGAGCACTACCGGCGCCTTTACGGACTGGAGATACCCACCCACACCAGCAGCACGGTGGCGGGGGGTGCCCGCCCATGAGTTTTCGCATCGGAGACTTCAAGGAGCAGATCGACCCCGGTATCTTGAAACGCGAGGGGGCGGGCCGCCGCGGCAACGGGCGGGGCCTGGATCAGTTGCGCCCAGTGACCATCACCCCGCGCTTCCTGAAGCACGCCGAGGGCTCCGCCCTCATCGAGGTTGGTGATACCAAGGTGGTATGCACGGTGAGCGTGGAGGACCGGGTCCCGCCCTTCCTAAAAGGCAAGGGCGAGGGCTGGATCACCTCCGAGTACGGCATGCTCCCCCGCGCCACCACCAGCCGCGTCCAGCGGGAGTCCGGCAAGGGCGGGCCCTCCGGCCGCACCCACGAAATCCAGCGCCTCATCGGGCGGTCCCTGCGGGCGGTGGTCGACCTGAAGGCCCTGGGTGAGCGAACCCTCTGGGTGGACTGCGACGTCATTCAGGCCGACGGCGGGACCCGCACCGCCTCCATCACGGGGGCTTTCGTGGCCCTGGTGGAGGCCCTCCGTCACCTGAAGAGGCAAGGCTCCATCCTGGAGCTGCCCGTGACCGACTTCGTGGCCGCCACCTCCGTGGGCAAGGTGGGCAGCGAGATCTTGCTCGACCTCGCCTACGAGGAGGACTCGGTCGCGCAAGTGGACATGAACGTCGTGAAGACGGGACGAGGTCGGTTCGTCGAGGTGCAGGGCACGGCCGAGGACACGCCCTTCACCGACGAGGAGCTGCGTGATCTTCTCGCCGCCGCCGACAAGGGCATCAAGGAGCTGATCGCCCTTCAGAAGAAGATCCTCGGTGAGGTCGAGCTGAAGAAGGCGTAGCCGCGGCTTCGTTCCGGTCCGACTTGCCGCCGAAACGACCCTGCGGCCAGCGCCCGCCTCGCGAATCTCTCCCCTGCGGGCGGAAGAGCCTTCTCGGCGCCCTTCTAGGAGCCCCCCGGCGCGGGGGGAGAGGGGCGGCTGGCCGTGGTCAGCGGCTGGGCGGCGGGCCGCCCGAGCAGAAAGCCCTGTAGGAGATCGCACCCGAGCTCGATCACGGCGTCGCGGTCGGAGGCGGTCTCGATGCCTTCCGCTACCACCAGAATGCCCAGGTCCCGGCACACGGAGCACACCGACCGGATGAGCTTCTGCTTCACGGCCTCGGCGTGGGCCCCGCGCACGAGCTCGATGTCCAGCTTGACTACCTCCGGTTCCAGGGCCGCGAAGGTGTTGAGGCCGGCGTAGCCCGCTCCGAGGTCGTCCACGGCGATACGGAACCCCATTTCGCGGAGAGTGCGGATGCGGGTCCGATAATCAGGAATCACCTCCAGCGACGCGCGCTCCGTGATCTCCAGCACCACATTCTTGGCGCGCTTGGTGAGGGGGGCCTCCGCCGACAGAAGGAGCTCGTCGCCCAGGTCCAGGGTGTGGAGGTTCAGGAACAAGCTCAGGCCGGGTGCGGCCTCCGCCATGTCCGCCGCCACCAGCCTCCGAACCTCGCGCCCCACGTCGATCACGCGCCCGAGTTGCTCCGCCGCCTCGAAGATCGCTCCCGGGTGAGGGAGGGAGGCCTCCCGCGACCGCACCAGCGCCTCGAAGCCGAAGGTGCTCCCGTCCTTGGCGCGCAGGATCGGCTGGTAGGCCATCCAGAACTGCCCCACGGCTCGGGTGAGGCTCGCCTCCAAACCCGCGCGGTCCGCGACCGCGGAGTTATGGCTAGTCAGGTACGCCAGTGCCTCTCGGCGGAGGTTGGCCATGCGCCTCAGGTGGAGGGCCCGCTCCACCGCTCCCTGAAGGGCGCCGATGCTGACCGGTTTCAGCAAGTACTGCACGGCCCCCCGCTCCAAGGCTTGGATCGCGGTCTCCAGGGTGGGATTGCCCGTCACCAATACCACCGGCAGATCCGGGTCTCGCTCATGAACAGCTTGCAGGAGGTCGACGCCGCTCATGTAGGGCATCGTGATGTCCGAGACGACGACGTCGAAGCTGCCGTCAGAGAGCAAGGTGAGCGCTCGCCTTGCATCCCCCGCCATCTCCACCTCGTAGCCGATGTCACGCAGAACGTCGCCGAATACCTCGAGGAGGTTCGGCTCGTCATCGATGACAAGGACGCGTCCGGTCATGCCGAGCCCAAGTGGAACACCCCGCCCTCCATTCCGCCGCGAGTATAGCGCGACCGCGACCCTTCAAGTCCGGCCGCACGCGAATCGCCCCCGCCGTCGGGGTCAGGGGAGGGTGGCCAAGAACTCGCGCAAGCGGAGAAAGGCTTTGCCGCGGTGGCTCACCAGGTCCTTGTCGACCCCCGACAGCTCGCCGAATGTCTTCCCGAGGGGGGGATAGAGGAATAGGGGGTCGTAACCGAACCCGTTCGTGCCGCGCGGCTCCTCCGCGATGCGCCCGTCTACCGTCTCCTGCACTCGAAACAGAATTGCGTTCCCGCGGGCCACCGCCACCGCGCTCGTGAAACGAGCCCTCCGCCCATCGGGCGGCACGCCCCTGAGTCGCTGCAACAGGAGGCGATTGCGCGCGTCGTCAGTCGCGCCTTCTCCCGCGAATCGGCTTGAGTAGAGGCCCGGTCCCCCGCCCAGCGCGTCCACGCCGAGGCCGGAGTCGTCGGCCGCGGCCAACCGACCCGAGCGTCCGGCATAGTAGAGGGCCTTGAGGATCGCATTCTCCATGAACGAGGATCCCGTCTCCTCGGGTGCCTCCCGGATTCCCAGCTCCGTCGGACTCAGCACGCGGAAGCGCAGGTCCTGCAGGAGTTGCCTCATCTCGCCGAGTTTTCCGGGATTCTGACTGGCCAGCAGGAGGTCGGCGGTCACGGTCGCGTGCTATGATGCCTGAAAAAGACGGGGCGTGGCGCAGCCTGGTAGCGCACCTGCCTTGGGCGCAGGTGGTCGCCGGTTCAAATCCGGCCGCCCCGACCACTCGATTCTTGTTGGTCGTCAAGTACTTGCTCCTGCCGGCGAAACTACTCGTGCTCTCGCTTTTGTTCCGATCCACCGGCTCACGCGTCCAAAAAGCCGCGCAGCCTGCAGGCCGCGGCAGAGGGCCGGGTTCAGTGCCACGAACAGGTCAAAAAAGCGCCTGTCAGAGTCGCTCGTAACATAGTCTGTTCTTACCCCGCTATCAGTTGTCTTCCCGTGCTGGTTGGTTGGCTGTTCACCTTTCTGTCGCCCATCGCCTCGGCTACTCGACGACCCGCGACACCGCGAAGCGCTCATGCACTACCGGGCGGGGGAGGACTCGATGACCGCAGAGAGGTGGGCGGAGGCAGTGCTCGAGTTCAAGCAGGCGATCAAGCTCGACCCCCTGCTCGCCCTGGCCCACTATGACCTTGGCCAGGCCTACATGGCATTGAAGCGCTATCGCGATGCGATCAACTCTTACTTGGGAGCGCGCCAGGCCTTCAGGGAAATCGCGACCCTCGAGCAAACCGACCGAGTCAAGGCGAACCAGGAGCGCGACGATCAAATCCAGGAGTTGAGACAACTCCTGATCCGGTGGCGACATGCCGGGTCCGACCTCATGCAGCTCAAGATCCAGGCTCAGATCGACAGCCTAGAGTTAACAGAGAAGAAGGGATTTGAGAGAGGACTCGAGACTCCAGCGGAAGTCTCCATGGCCCTGGGCAGCGCCTACTACCGCTTTGGCGCTATCCCGGATGCCGAGCGCGAGTACCTAGCGGCCATTAAGGTGAAACCTGGCTTTGGTGAGGCTCACAACAACCTGGCCGTGGTCTATATGCAGACGGGCCGCTTCGACGAGGCTACGACAGAGATCCGGCTGGCCGAGAAGCCCGGCTTTAAGGTCAACCCCAAGCTCAAGGAAGACCTTGAGCAGCGGTTGAAAGGAAACTAGCGTGGCCGGAGCTACCACTGGTTCACATGAGGGGACACTCCATCCGCCCTCCTGGCGTGCAAGGCACCCGCCCGGAGGGGTCACTGGTTTGCCGGCGAGCTGGCGCAATCACGTGGCGCTGGCGTATCTCGCCCGGGCGCTGTGGCGTCAGGCCCGCGCGCGTCCCGCGCGCTTTGCTTGGCATGCTCAGGCTCTGCCGTCGCATATACAGAGCACGCCTCTGCCGAGACGAGGAAGTCAACGGCCAGGCGCGCTTGCGCGCGCCCAACTAGCCCCCCTGATCACCTAAGGTCCGGAGCCTCGGCCACTGGCCACAACTTCCGGGGTAGGTACGCGAGACGAGCGGCTGCCCCCGCAACGGGAGCAGCCGCTCTACAGGATTGATTCGACGCTAATTGCGGTCCAGCGCCAGGCCCGGTAAGACACGGGTGTGCTCGACCCGGACCGACGTCAGGTCCTCAGGGTCGAGTCCCAGGGCCTTGAGGATCGTGGGCGCGACCTGCGACGTGGCGACCGGGGTCTTCACAACCCCGGCCTCCAGATCCGGATGGGAGACGATCAGTCCGACGTTGGTGTCCCCGAAGCTGAAGCCTCCATGCTCGGCGTTTTTCTTCGTCGACGGGGTGTAGACGGTGCCATACACGGGTTGGACCATGATGTCGGGCGTGCGGCTGTCCGTCGTCGGGTCATTGAACTTCAACCTTAGCTCCCGCCCCGCCATGACCTCGTCGATAAACAGCGCCTTGGCATTCGCATTCAGGTAGTCGGCAACCGCCTTCGTATCGCTCTGGTGCTCGAGCCAGATCAGGGCGATGTCGTCATCCTGAACGAAGCCGCACGAGCCGGTGCTGCAGTTGTTGGCGTTGGCGATGGCGATCCCGCCCGGGTTGGTAGCGGCATCGGGCAGAGTTGCCACGAGATCCGCAAAGTGGCCGGGCTTGTTGACTCTCGCCGGGTTGATGGGTGATTGGCCGTGTTTCGCGGAGACAACGAACAGAGTGGATTCGTAGAGGCCCCGGTCCTTGAGGGCCTGAATCATGCGGCCGAGGGCTTCGTCGGTCTTCCGCAGGCCGTAGGCGAGAACCTCGGTTGGGGTCCCGGCACCATCCACATAACCTCCGGGCTTTCCCTTCAACGCGTTGCCATCGACTGGATTACAGAGGAGTGGATCGGCCGTGTCGTGAGATACCTTCTGTCCCACGCTCACCGCCTGGAAATTCATGCCAAAGACGGTCGGGACTCCCGGCGCCGGCGATCCGTCGTGCCTTCGACCGTGAATCTGGTTGATGATGGCCTGGACCTTTTTCTCGTCGTTCTCGACCGTGCAAACCACGCTCACCGTCGCATCGAACCCGCCCACGTTGGTGATTTCGGGTGTGTAGAGGTCATCTACACCCGCTCCCGAAGGCCCGTTCACCAGATCATAGGCGGGGTGTTTGTCCGCCCAAGCAGTGCGCCCCCCTTCCGCCTTGACCACCTCGAAGATCGTGTTGGTCCGAATTGCCTGGTGGGGAAACAGGGGAACGCAATTGCCGTGCGCGTCCAAGTGACGTGGCAATTTGGTGGGATCGATGACGTCCTGGGAGACGTTGGCCGCATTGTACAGATCGACGCTCTCATCGAAGGTCATCGTGTTTCCGGCGGCACCGGAGCAGCTCGTGTTCGTGGGGTCGAAAATGGTGCGGTCGTAGCTCACGTCGTAGAAGAGCCCATGGGTGACAGGTGACCCACCGGTGACGAGCGCCAGGAGTCCAGGGAATGAATCGGAGTTCGCGGGAGTGCGGGCGTTGGAGTACGTGATCCCGTGCCGGGAGAGCGCGGCCAGAGCGGAGTGGGGATGGGTGTCCACGAAGCGCGCCACATCCAGCGCATGCAGGCCGTCAACGCTGATGAGAAGCGCATGACGGATTTCACGACTGTCCTCTGCCTGAGAGAGCGAGACCGACGCCGCCCCCATCATCAGAATGAGAGAGAGAGTCCGGAACATTTCTTTCAAGGAAACCTCCTTATTGCCGTTTCACTGGACTCTAGGTGGCAGGCGTGACGGCGGAATGAAGAAGGGTCGACTTTTGGGTGAAGTAACGGTCCGAGGATTCTGGATTCACCGCACCGAGCTCGAGCTCGGGAGCATCGTTGGCGCGGCAACGACACTGTTCAGAGCGACGAATCCCTTTGACGACGCCGACCAGGACCTAAGAGAGCTCGGGCCTCCTCGCCAGCAGCGATGCCCGTTTCACAGCCGCGGGTGGCCATGATCGGATGGTATATACTCGGCCGGCGCCACCGGGCAACGGTCGGTCGGCCGGCAAAGAGCCGGTCCGGTACCTCTCCCGAATCAGCCCCACCGGGCTGTGGCCGGCAACGCTGGCTCGTGAGGTGAGCCATCACACTCCACCGCCTGCCCCCCTTCGCATCCGTCCTGGTGTCCGCCAGCCTCTTGGGGGCCGCTTCTTTTCTTACCCTCGAGGCGGATGGATACATTCGAGCGACCGTCGACCTCGAGATCCGCTCTCCGAATGTATCGCCCGCAAACCTGGAGTTGCACTGGGCGAAGAGCGTCAAGGCTTTCGATGAGCGACGAGCCTGGAAGACTATCGTCCCGCCCGGCCGTTCCCGCCACAGCGTCTACATTCCCGCAGACGTGAACGCGCTGCGCATCGAGCTTGGGGAACGACCCCTCAACATTCTGATTCACGAGGTCGCGCTCCGCAGTCGCTTCGGCGTCGCTCTAGCCCAGTGGAATTCCCGCACCGGCTTTCGCGGCTGGAAGCCGAGCACCGAGGTCTCTCGTTTCGCCCTCACTCCCGACGGTCTCGAAGTAGAAACCACGGGCGGGGAGCCACGCATCAGCATCGAAGGCCTGACCGAAGTCCAGCCTCGACGCCTCAAGAGCAACATCGGCCTGGCCGCCGTGATCGGCTTGCTCTTGGGCTTCGCGCACGCCTGGCTGACGGCAGGTCTAGTCAGCTCCGGGGCCGGTCTGCCAGTCGGAGTTGCACCGGCCACGCCCCTGGCCACCCTCGGTAGTGTGATCCTATTCGTCACTTCCACGGCCCTGAGTGCGGCCGCGGGGTACCTCGTTTACGAGCGGCTTCTGCGACCTCCCCGCGTCGGCCCGGACACGAGCATCGGACAACACGATCTATTTCTCGTGGACTCCAGGGGGCGACGCCTCTCGGAGGTACCGGGAGACGTGGCCATCGTGCTCGATCCCTTCACCGGCTATCGCAATGCCCCGCGTCAAGAGACGAGCCGGGTCACGACCGACGAAAACGGATTCCGGGGAGGCATCCCCGCCGGGGACCGGCGGCTGGCCATGGTGGTGGGCGGGTCGGCCGCGTTCGGATTCGGGCTTGAATCCGACAAAGAAACCTTCGCTGGCGTTCTCAATCGGCTCCAGTCCGCTTACCGAGTCGTGAACACGGGAGTCACGGGCTTTCTTTCTGGCCAGGAACTCAGCCTCATGGTTCACAAACTTGACGATTTCCACCCGAAGCTCTACGTGGTATTCGACGGTTGGAACGATCTCTTTTTCACGCAGTCGTTCCCCAATCTGCGACTGCACGACTTTGGCTTCAACTGGCCAATCTGGGGAGACATCGAGAACCGACTCCACGACCAATACCTGTCACGGGCTCCCGTGGCCCAAGCATCAACGATCCCCGGCTTGGCGTCACCGGCCCGCGGGGAAGCCGAAAACCTGCAGGGGGCGATCGCCGCCTACATAGAGAATCTGGGCCGGATGAAGGCCTTCGCCGATGCACGGGGGGCCAGGCTGGTCGTGATCTTTCAGCCCGAATTGTTGAGTAAACGCACCCCCACAAAAGAGGAGGTGTCGTTGCGGAAGGAGTTCCTCGACTGGGCCGCTCGACCGCGCGTCAAGTTCGACGCCGCCCGCTTCTCCTCCGACTACCGCATGATGATTGGAGCCGCGGGCCGGGCCTGTGATGGTCTGGGGGTCAGCCACCTCGACCTCAATAGCGACGGCCGCTTTCAGGAGAGCCGCGAAGAGCTGTTCATCGACCACGTTCACTTCAACGCGCACGCTCACCGGCTGGTGGCCGAGATCCTTCGAGAGGAACTGGAACGAGCCGCCCCCTTACCTTGAATCCGCTCGTTCAGATCCAGCGTACGTAGGCTCGGGCCAGCCCGTTCGAGTTCCAGCCTTCCCTGCTCCCGAGTTGCCCGGTTCCTCGCCGGGGGGAGTCCCTCACCAAGCGCGACAGGCGTTCTCCCGCACCATGGGTTGGCCCGTTCGGCACCCGAAGGCCTCGCGGAACTCCTCCATGTTGCCGACCGTCCCCATGACACGGAACTGGCCGGGCGAGTGCGGGTCGGTCTGCGCGAGCTGGCGGGCGGCCGGCTCGGTCACGTTCTGGCACCACACGTTGGCGAAGCCAAGGAAGAAACGCTGCTCGGGCGTAAAGCCGTCGATCCGTGTCCGTTCCTTCCCTTCGAGCGTCCTTTGCAAAGCTCGGTAGGCGACGCGCAGGCCACCGTTGTCGGCTGTGTTCTCGCCCAGGGTGAGCCGGCCGTTCAGATGGACGTCGCCATTCACAGGGTCCTTTACGGACACGAAACCGTCGTACTCCTTCGCGATGCAGTCCGTGCGCTCTTGGAACGCCTTGAGGTCATCCGGGCTCCACCAGTTCTCCAGGTTGCCCTCGGGATCGAACTTACTCCCCTGATCATCGAAGCCGTGCGTGTACTCGTGCCCGATCACGACCCCGATCCCACCGAAGTTGACGGCATCGTCGCGCTCGCTATCAAAGAAGGGCGGCTGGAGGATGCCCGCCGGGAAAACGATCTCGTTGTTCGCGGAATTGTAGTAGGCGTTGACCGTGGGCGGGGTCATGCCCCAAAGGGTACGGTCCGTTGGCTTATCGATGCGGTCATGGCTGCGCTTGATCTCGAATATCTCAGCGCGCCGCCAATTGCCAACAAAGTCATCGCGGCTGACCTCCACCGAGCTGTAGTCCTTCCACGCCTCGGGGTAGCCCACCTTCCGAGTGCTGAAGGCTTGGAGCTTGGCGAGCGCCTTTCGCCTGGTTTCGGGGGTCATCCAGGGCAGGCTCTCGATGTCCTCGCGCAACGCAGACGTGATCGCCTCGATCATCTGGCGCATGCGTGCTTTGCTCTCGGGGCCGAAAGTCTTCTCCACGTACAGCTGACCGAGCGCGTCGCCCAGCGCGCGGTCGGTGGCCTGGACGCATCGCTTCCAGCGCGGCTCCATTTCCTTGGCGCCGTTCAAGTACTCACGGTTGAAACGGAAGTCCTCCGTTACGAATGGCGAGCTCAGGTAGGGAGCGGCCGCGCGCACGACGTGCCATCTAAGGTAGGTCTTCCAGTCCGCAAGGGGTGTGCGCTCGACGAGGCCGTTGGCCTCCTGAAAATACTTCCGGCTGGTCAGGTTGACGCGCTGAAAACGCCGCGCTCCCGTGGCAGGGAAGTACGTGTCAAAGTCGAAAGCGGGGGCGAGCCCCTTGAGCTCATCGATCGACATTGGGTTGTCGCGGTTCCGCGGATCGCGCATGGAAACGCGGTCCAGGTGGGCCCTGGCCAGGTCGGTTTCGATACGCATAACGGTCTGGGCATCGGCGGCCGCTTTCTCCGTGCTCTCACCCAGCAGCCCGAGCACGCGGGTGACGTGCTCCACATATTTCGCGCGTTTTTCCTTCGACTTCGCGTCGTCCTTCAGGTAGTCGTCGCGGTCGGGCAGGCCCAAGCCGCCCTGCCCCAGGGTGGCGATGGTCCGCCTGGAGTCATGGAGGTCGGGCGCGGAGCTGAAGCTAAACAGGCCAGGTAACGCGTGCGCTTGGTTGTCGCCGAGGAGACGGAACAGATCAGATCTCGATCCGACGGCCTCCACCCGAGCGAGGATCGGCTCGAGGGGCTTGGTCCCCTTGGTTTCGAGCCCGGCCTCGTCCATGCAAGCCGCGTAGTAGTCGCCCACCTTGGTCTCAACGGGCGAGCGCTTGCCTTCTGCATTCTTCGACCGCTCGAGTATCTCGTGGAGGACGCCGCGGTTATGGTCAGCCAGCTCGTTAAAGCGGCCCCAACGTGATTCATCCGCCGGAATCGGATTGGCCCCGCGCCAGCCTCCACAAGCAAACTGGTAGAAGTCCACACACGGGTCGACCGATCGATCGAGAACGCTGACGTCGAAGCTTCCGGCCCGCAGACGCGCCGCTGGGGGTCGGTCAGCGGCGTGCGGCGAGTCTAAGCTTGGCTCCCTGTCCGCCGCGGCGACGGCGGTGGAGGCGACGAACAACAGGAACGCGGGCTGCTTTCTCATCACCGGGCCCTCCCAAAGGCCACAATGGGCTATTGCAGTTTGCTCGCGAATGGGCCCAGCCGTGGAGGTCTGGGGCCGGTCCGAAAGAAGGCTTTTCGCGGCATTGAAAGGACGCATAATATCCGATCGAGCTGCTCGACGGGCTGTGGGGACCAAGTCTGACTTCGGCCTGTTCGGGGCAAACGGGTAGCAGAGCGCTCGTTCTAGGTCGTCGGGGGTTTGGTGCCTCAAGAGCCAGCCGCGCAAGACAAAGTCGTGGCCCGCTACCAGGATGGTCGCCTCCTGAAGGGCTTCACCACTGACTTCCTGCCCGAAGCGGAGGTCTTTCATCTGTCACCTGTGGCCCCGACTCAAGGGGCTACCCCGGTAGAGGTCCGAGTTGCCGAGCTGAAGGCTCTTTTCTTCGTGCGCGAGTTCCAGGGCAGGCCCGACTATAGCGACCGGAAGGAGTTCGATCCCGCGAGGCCTCCCGTGGGTCGGAAGGTCAGGGTCATCTTTAAGGACGGGGAGCTTATTCTGGGCACCACGCCCGGGTACCAGCCCGACCACTTTGGGTTTTTCGTGGTGCCCGCTGACCCGAGGTCAAACATAGAGCGCTGTTTTGTGGTTTCGTCAGCAACGAGGGACGTCACCTTGCTCTAGATTGGTCCGGCCCTTCTGCAGCCAATCCAAAGGGCGTTTTCTACAACGTCCCGCCAAGAAGCAGTGTTGACCCCGCCGCAGCGAAAAGTAACCCGTCGGCTTCGGTCCAGGGAAGATCAAGAGCCATTTCGATATTGACCCAAGTTCCCTGTTTACTATCGAGTAGCAGGCCTCAGCCACGGGGTCTCACGCCTGGCACGTAGCTTGCTTAATCCAGGGTCGGGAGGCCGTACATGTCCGAATTTGAGAAACCCTTGGAAGAGCCGGAATTCGAGGAGGACTTCGACGACGCCGAGCTCCAGGCCATGTTCGCGGTCACGCTCGCCAGCGTCACCGGTCGCTACGACAGTTCCGTCAGCGCATACAAGGCCCACTCCAAAGACACCGAGCCCCTCTGACTCTAAGGGGTATCGATTCCCCGGATGAGCCTGAACCTCTCAGCATTTCGCTCCCCGCCAGAGACTAGCCTCCGCACTTCCCACCGAATTCCTACTTAATACCGGCAACGCCTACCTCAGCTTCTTTGGTTCTCGCCCGTCGCACGCGGGAGAGCCCTTAGGAGCTCAAGAGCGTCTCGAGCAAGGGGCAGACGGTCTCCTCGTTCAAACTTCCGGCGGATAGTGCTTCGTGATGAGCAGATCGTACGCCAGCCCGCCGACCAAGCCGCCGAGGATCGGCCCGACAATGGGAACCCACCACCAATGGTTCCCCGCGCGGAAGACTTCGCTCCCCCAGCCAGCGAGGGCCGTAAAGAGACGAGGGCCAAGGTCACGGGCCGGGTTGATGGCGTAGCCTGCGTTGTAGCCAAAGGTCATCCCGATAAGCACGACCGCGGCTCCGAAAAGGACGGGCCCCAAGCGGGGATCGGGCGCGAGGTTACGCCGGTCGGTCAGGGCAAAGACCAGCGCTACAAGGAGCGCGGTCCCCACGATCTGGTCCGCAAGGCCCCCGGGGACGTTGCTCAGGAAGTCCTGCGGATAGGTCGCCCAAATTCCGGCCGTTGCCTGCGGACCTGTCACTCTTCGGATGCCGCCGTCGAAGCGGTCCAGCGCCTCGTGGTAGACCACGAAAGTCACGGCGGACGCGGCGAAGGCCCCCGCGATCTGAGCCCCGCAGTAGGCCAGTACTCTTCGCCACGGGAGCCGCCCGTGGACGGCCAACGCCAGGGTCAGCGCGGGGTTCAGGTGGGCGCCGGAAACGCCCCCCGCCACATAGACGGCCATGGTCACGGCCAAGCCCCAACCGATGTTGATGGAGAGGTACGTACCGTGGCTACCCCCACTCAACACCACTTGGGCCACCACCGCGGTTCCGAAGAGGATCAACACAAACGTGCCCAGGAATTCGGCCACCGCCGTCCGTCCGGTCTCTCTTAGCATGCTTGCACTCCGGTCGCGCTCTGCCTTTCCGGTTTCCGCCCTTCGCGCCAGCTAAGCCCTTTTCGTGGTCGACGGCATCCTAGATTGTTTGGGTGGCGTGTCTCAAGCCCTTGGCAGGAAGGACATGGGCGCCAGCGTGGGGTGAGCTACAGGAGTGCTATACTGCCAGATTATGCGGACGTCATTCGGCACGCCGAACGCGGGCACCGTTCGTCATTTGAGCGTGAAGTACAGACCGTCATAGCGCGGCGGCGACGAAGGCGTTATCAAGTCTGGACAAGCAAAGCGCCTGTAGCTCAGTTGGATAGAGCGGCAGCCTTCTAAGCTGCGGGTCAGGGGTTCGAGTCCCTTCAGGCGCGCCAGCTGCTGTGGTGGATGTAGCTCAGCTTGGTTAGAGCGCCAGGTTGTGGCCCTGGAGGTCGCGGGTTCGAATCCCGTCATCCACCCCA
>DATMML010000093.1 GCA_035570235.1 Vicinamibacteria bacterium
CTCAACCCGGGCGCCCGAGCCAGCCGCGCACCGCCCTTCCGCCTCAGGTATTGGCCAGGAACTCCCTTAGGGCCAGGTTGACGGCCTCCGGCTGCTCGAGGTTGGCGAGGTGACCGGCCTTGGGAATGACGACCAGGCGACTGCCCGCGATTCCGCGCTGCAGGGCCTCTGCTTCCGCCACGGGGGTGAGCATGTCCTCGTTACCGCAGATGATGAGGGTGGGGACACGGATCTCCCGGAGCGCGGGGCCGGAGTCCGCGCGCGCGGCTAGACCGGCCAGCGCATCCACGATTCCCTCGGGCGGGTTGCCGAGGATGATCCCGCGCAGGCGGGCCACCACCTCCGGGTGCTCCTTCTGCGTGGTCTCCCCGACGAGCTTGGGAAGGAAGGCCTCCGCCGCCGCGGCCGCCCCTTCCCTTCGCACCCTCTCGGCCAGGGCCGCCCGGTTCTTCTTCCCCTCCTCGCTGTCCGCCCCCGCCCGCGTGTCCAGGAGCACCAGCCCCCGCAGGCGGTCGGGGTGGCGCCGGGCGAAGGCCAGCGCCGCATAGCCCCCCATCGAGCAGCCAGCGACCACGGCCTGGGAAATGCCCAGGCGATCGAGGACTGCGGCCGCGTCGTCGGCGATCCGCTCCATGGTCAGGAGGGCATCTCCCGGGGGGGAGCCGCCGAAGCCACGGCAGTCGAAGCGAACGACCTGATGGCTGGCGGCGAGGGCCTGCACCTGGGCGTCCCACATCGTCCGGTTCAAGGGGAACGCATGGAGGAGGAGGAGAGCGCGGCCGCTCCCCTTGGCCTCGTACTCCAGGTCGGCTCCCGCGATCTTGACTTTCATAGCTCGAGCCTCCCTGGCGGCCGGCCCCCAGGGCGCGCGCCCCTAAGGGGCTTCGGCGAATTGTATGCGGACGGCCTTGCCACCGGCGATCCCTTGGGCGCACCATTGCCGGCATGGATCGGAGGCTTGCCGGCTACGAGGAGTTCTGGCCGTACTACGTCTCCCAGCACCTGAACCCGGTCAACCGGGCCTTGCATTTCGTGGGCACCACGGCACTCCTGGTAGGGGGCGCTGCCGCCCTGCTCGTGTCACCCTGGTGGTTCGCGACCGCCCCCGTCGCCGCCTACGGCTTCGCCTGGGTGGGCCACTTTCTCTTCGAGAAAAACACCCCCGCCACTTTTGCTCACCCGCTCTGGTCGCTTCGGGGCGACTTGCGCATGTATCAGCTGATCTGGCGTGGCCGCCTGGGTCCGGAGATAGCCCGCGCCCGGGAGCTGTTCCCGCCCCAAGTCAAGACCGAAGCCTAACCCTTCCCGTCCGGGAAGGCAGAGGAACTCGGCTGTCCCGAGGACCTGCGCCCCGGAGCGTCACTTCAAGGCTTTTTCCAGGACGTCGACGTCGCGTCGGAGCAGCTTCTCGTACGAGTCTCCCTCGCCTCCCCCCAGAGGGTCCAGCTCGTAGAGGGGCAGGTTGGTCTCGCCCGCCACGAGCTGCGCGGGCCCCCGATCGAGCTGGGGCTCGGAGAAGACGGCGACCGCTCCCCCCTTCCGAATCGCGGTCAGGAGGTCGGCCCGCTCACGGGCGTCGGGCTCCCGCCCGGGGACGGGCTCCACCACGGCCACGATCTCCAGGTGGTAGCGATCCGCGAAGTAAAAAAGGGAGCCATGGAGGGTCACGATGCGCCGCTTGCTCCAGGCTCCCGCCCGGCGGGCGATCTCTTCGTGGAGCAGGGCCAGGGAGTGCTTGACCTCATTGCCGCGGGTGCGGAAGCGGGGGCCCTGCTCGGGGTCCAGCCGCTGGAGGGCCTCCACGACCAGCTCCACCGCCTGCTGCATGCGGACGGGGTCCATCCAGAAGTGAGCGTCCACGCGGGCGGTCCCTCCCTCCTTGAGTATTCCCGGAGGGACCAGGATCGGGTCCAGGAGGGGCGCGAGCTCGAACACCTTGGCCGTGCCCGTCCCCGCCTCCTTCACCAGGGTCTCCAGCCAAGCGTCGAGGCCGAGCCCCACGGCAAAGATGAGCTGCGCGTCGGCCAGCCCCTCCACGTCATGAGGGTTGGCGTCGAAGCGGTGCTCGCTCTGGCCGGGGGGGAGCACGAGCCGGACGGGAAGCTGGTTGCCCGCCACCCGCCGCGTGATGTCGTAGAGGGGAAAGATGGAGGCCGCGATCCGAGGCCGGCCACGACCGGAGCCAGCGCAGCCGCCGGGGGCGAGAGCGAGGAGGAGGGGGCCGACCGTTAGGAGGCCCCTCCAGGCCCAACGATCCCGGCCGCGCCGCCCGCGGTCTTGTTTCATGCTTGCTCCCGCGCTCCCGAGGCCCATTATCCCCGGGCTCCGCCGCTTGCGCTTCCCCGCCGTCCGCGAAATCATCGGAGCGCTTGACCGAACGCGACCCCCGGCAGCCGGTTGCGACCAGCGAAGGCTGCCCAAGGCTGTCGGACCTGCCTCGGCGTGGGTTCGTGGTACCGTGGCATCCTGACTCGCCCACATGACGGGCGCTACGGCCAGGAGGGCCGGAAGTAAGGCACGTGGAGCGTCGAGACCCCCGCCGACGTTAGGCGGACGCGGCGGGAAGCGTGAACGGCACACTCAGGACGCCGACTCCGACGGCCCGATTATGGGAATGGTCAGGCGCCTCCGCCCCCTCCTCTCCGCGCTGCTCCTCTCCGCCTCCCTCCCCGGGGGGGCGTTGGGCGCTCCCGATCCCTACCGCTTCTTCCGGCCCGAGCGCCGGGCCGGGCAGCGGGAGTTCGAGACCATGCTCCTGGCCCTGCCCGAGGCGAAGAGCCTTCGTGCCTTCCACGACTTGGTTTCCAGCGAGCCCCACGTGGCGGGGAGCGCGGGGGACGCGCGCGTGGTCGAGAAGCTCGTGCGCACCCTTCAGGGGCTGGGCCTGGAGGTTGAGCGGCAGGACCTCTGGCTCTATCTGGCGCGGCCGCTCAAGGCGGAGCTGGAGATCGTGTCCCCCCGCCGCCTCACCCTCAAGCTCAGAGAGGATGTCCTGCCCGAGGACCCCTTCAGCGGCCATCCCGCGCTCGATTTCGGATGGAATGCCTACAGCGGGAGCGGGGAGGTGACGGCAGGGGTGGTCTACGTCAACCACGGCACCAAGGAGGACTTCGTGCGCTTGAGGGAGCTGGGCGTCGACCTCAAGGGCCGGATCGCCCTCGCCCGCTACGGCGGAAACTTCCGCGGTTTCAAGGCCAAGTTTGCGGAGGCCGCGGGGGCGGCGGGACTCGTGATCTTCACGGACCCCGCGGAGGGCGGCTATATGGAGGGGCCCCTCTACCCGGAGGGCGGCTGGGCCCATCCGAGCGAGATCCAGCGCGGCTCCCTCCTCACCCTGCCCTATCCGGGTGATCCCCTCACCCCATTTGAGCCCGCCACCAAAGAGGCGGTGCGGCTCGACCCCGCCACCCTCGCCCTGCCCCGGATCCCGGTGCAACCGATCGGATTCCGTGCCGCCCAGGAGATCCTCTCCCGCATGAGCGGGCCGCCAGTCCCCCCCGGCTGGCAGGGTGGCCTGCCCGTCGCCTACCGGGTCACGGGCGGAGACCGCCTCAAGCTGCGTCTCAAGGTCCAACAAGAGCGGCGCCTCACCGAAACCGCGAACGTATTGGCCACGCTCAAGGGCGCCCGCTTCCCTGAGGAAAGGGTCATCATCGGTTCCCATCACGACGCCTGGACATTCGGGGCCGCGGATCCCAACGCGGGCACGATCGTGGTTTTGGAGACGGCCCGCGCATTCGCGGAGGCGGCGCGGGCGGGGTTGCGCCCCGACCGCACCCTCGTCTTCGCGAACTGGACGGCGGAGGAGTTCGGACTCCTGGGCTCCACGGAGTGGATCGAGGGGCATCGGGACGAGCTGGCCCGGGGGACGGTGGCCTACCTCGACCTGGACTCCGCGGCCCTGGGGCCGGACCTCGCCGCCAGCGCCTCCCCCTCCCTGAAGGAAGCAATCGCGGAAGCCGCGGGCGGCTTGCCGCGGCCGGCGGGCGCAGACCGCAGCCCCCTCGAGGCCTGGATCGCCCGCTGGGAGGACCCGCAGCGCCCGGGCCAGCCCTTTATCGCCGACCTGGGCGGCGGCTCCGACCACGTGGGCTTCCTCTGCCACCTGGGCGTCCCCTCCGCCGCCCTCTCCGCGCGGGGCGCCCCCGGCACCGCCTACCACTCCGCCTATGACGATCTCGCGTGGTACCGGAAGGTCGTGGGCGAGGACTACGCGTCGGCCCGGCTCATGACCCAGGTGGTGAGCCTCCTGGCCGCGCGCCTGGCCAACGCCGACCTTGAGCCCCTCGACCCCGCCGCCGCCGGCCTCGACGTCAGCCGGCACCTGACGGAGCTCAGCGCGCGCGCCCACCACGAGGGGTGGGAGGTCGACCTCGGCCGGTTGGCCGCGGCCGCCGAACGCTTCGCGCGACGGGCTCGGGGGGCGCGGGAGGGCTGGGTCGAGCGGCTGGGGAAGGGACTCTGGAGCGACGATGACCTGCGCCGGCTGAATGAGCGGATCCGGCGCGCGGACCGGCTCTGGACGGTTCCCGCCGGCCTTCCCGGCCGGCCCTGGTTCCGGAACCTCCTCTCCGCCCCCGACGAGGACTCCGGCTACGCCCCCGCCCTGCTCCCTGCTCTCCGCGCCCCCATCGAGCGCCGCGAACGGGCGGCCCTGGAGGGGGCGGAGCGCCTCTACCTCGAGGCCTTCGCGCGGCTCGAGGACGAGGTGCCGGCCCCTCTGGACCTCGACGCCCGTGTGAAAGCCCTCCTCGCGGGCTTCCCGGGCCGGGTCAGTCTCTTCGCCAAGAACCTGGACACGGGCGAGGCCTACGGAGAGCGCGCCGACGAGCGGGTGCGCGCGGCCAGCACCATCAAGGTGCCGATTCTGATCGAGGCCTACGCCTTGGTGGAGGAGGGACGGGCTCACTGGGACGACCCTCTCGTCCTCCGGGAGGCGGGAAAAGTGGCGGGGGCGGGCGTGCTGCGGGAGCTCGGGGAGGGTCTCCGTCTCACCCTGCGCGACGCGGTGAACCTGATGATCCTCATCAGCGACAACACCGCCACCAACCTGGTGCTGGACGTGGTCACGGCCGACGCCGTGAACGCGCGCATGGAGACCCTGGGCCTAGAGAGCACCCGCGCCCTGCGGCGGATCGGGGGCGGGGGGGACAGCCAGGCCGGGCAGGACCCCGCCAACAAGCCGTTCGGCCTCGGGGTCAGTACCCCGCGCGAGATGGTCACCCTGCTGGAGCGGCTGGAGGCGGGCCTGGTCGTGAGCCCGGCCGCGGCGCGGGAGATGATCGAGCTCCTGAAGCGGCAGCAGTACCACGACGGCATCGGCCGCACCCTACGCGGCGTCCCTCTCGCCACCAAGCCTGGCGCTCTCGACCATCTGCGCAGCGACGTGGGGATCGTGTATTCCCCGCGGGGGCGCATCGCCATGGCCATCACCTGCGAGGATCTGCCGGAGGTGGACTACACCCCCGACAACCCCGGCCACCTACTGATCTCCCGGCTCTCCCTCCTCCTGGAGGACGGCCTGGGCCGCCCCGCGCCTTGACCTCATCGGTCGGCGAGAGTGACTCAGCTGCTTCCTCATCGGCGCGCGTGAGACACCCGGCCCCGTTGGAGAGCGTCATCTGTCCAACGCGACAGCCTACTCCCGTCTACGGCCGGGCTTCGTTTAGGGCCTTCAGTATCCTCTCGAGATCCTTGCGAATCTCACTGCGCCGCTCGTCCGAATCGGACCATGACGATGCGGGGGCTCGATGAGAATCGAGCAGGGCCAGAGCCTTTTCCGCGTACTCCCGGGCGAGCTCCCGCTGTCCGTCCTTCAAGTACGCATCGGCGAGGTTGTTGTGGGCGTCGGCGGAGTCGGGATAGGCGAGCAGGTTGAGCTTGAAGAGCTCGATCCCCGCCTTGGTCTCCCCCGCCCGGATGTGGTCCTCCCCTATGATGTCCACGCTGACCTCCGGGAAGAGCTGCGCCCGCGGATCCTTCCGCCGGGCCTCCATGAGTTGCTCGGTGGCCTTGGCGACTCCTCCCGGGACCTCGAGTTGGCTGAGGAGCGGAGCGCACGCGAGGGCGTCGGCGGGCGCGTGACCGGGTGTCTGGATCAGCGTCGTCACGAACCAGTCCACGATGGTGCCGGGCAGCTCCGGATGAAGCGGGAACAAGTCGGTGCCGTGGCGTCCGGTGGGGGGAACCCTGGCCGCGTCGGAGGTTTCATACCATAGCCAGGGTGCCTTGGCCGCCACGTAGTGGACGAATTTCTTCCCCGGGTTCGAGGAGCTGATGTAGAGCCATTCCATACCCTGCGGGATGGGGGGGTACTCGTCATCGTCGGAGACCACGAATAACCCGGGGAGTTGGGACGCCTCCCTGAGGAACCGCAGGCCGGACGGCAAGGTCTCCCCGGAGATCAGCGCGAGCGACTTCACTTCCGCGGGATGGCGACGGGCGGTCTCGACGGAAGTGTCGACGCCGACCGCCCCCGCTCCTCCCACTCCAATCGTGTCCCGGGTGACCCCCGGCTGGGAAACCAGGTATTGGAAGGCCGCGTCGGCGTCGTGAGCCCAGTTGTCGTGCTCCCGGTTTGGGTCCGTCGCAGGCTCCGTGCGGCCGCTTTCGCCATGTCTGCGGCTGTCGATGGTCAGGGTGTTCAGTCCCGCCGCCGCCAGGCGCGCAGCCACCCCGTCCCACGACCTACGGGTCCGGTTACTCTGGTGGAACAGGAGCACACCGGGGCCCGGTCCCGGCGCCGCAAAGTAGCTCGCCTTGAGGAGGGTCCCGTCTTGGGACCTGAGGTCAACGACACGCATCCCCGGTGGCGCCGGCGATGGCTCCGCCCGGGGAGCGCGCGCGTCCGCCGCGCCCGCCAAAAGGGCTCCGAGGGCGATCAAGGCGAAGGTGAGCCTGGGGGAAGGGAAGAGGATTCTGATTCGCTTCACGGGAGACTCCTTTGCTCGAATCCGAGGATCCACGGGAGCGCGGATGGACTGGATCGGTGCGAAAGCCAGCCGGCCCTCGGTCGTTCTCGGGCGGTCGCAATCTCTACTACATCATGCGTCCACTCTACTACAGATACCGTTGCTCAGGTAATGAGTTAGCCCCCGGGGGGGGAGAAGGGCAGGGCCTGGCGACGGGGGGGCTCTTGGGCGAGCCCTTGGGTGACTAAGGCCTCGCAACGAAACAACACGCGGCTTGGAAGCTTAGTTCAATCCGGAAGAGCCGTTAGACTCTAGAGATTTGAATCGAAACGTGCGGGCCATCTAGGGTTCAGACAACATGGAGCGACCGGCCCACGATCGTCGAATCTGGGGCCGATGCGGACGGACGGCGGCACCTAGGCGTTCACCGGCAGGGGTACAATCGGCGGCCCTATGCGCGGCGCGGTCTCGGTACAGGGTCTGAGCAAGGCCTACGGCGACGTGGTCGCCCTCCGCGAGGTGTCCCTGGACGTGGAGCCGGGAGAGTTCCTGACCCTGCTCGGACCCTCGGGCTGCGGCAAGACCACCCTCCTCCGCTTGCTCGCGGGCTTCGAGGTCCCGGACGGGGGGCGAATCCTCCTCTCCGGCCGCGACGTGGCCGGGCTGCCTCCGCACCGCCGTCCCTTGAACACTGTCTTCCAGCACTACGCGCTCTTCCCCCATCGCACAGTCGCCGGCAACGTGGCCTTCGGGCTGGAGAGCGACGGGCGGGCGCGAGAGGAGATTCGGACCCGGGTGGCCCGAGCCCTGGAGATGGTGCGCCTGCCCGGCCTGGGGGAGCGGCGGATCGACCAGCTCTCGGGGGGCCAGAAGCAGCGGGTGGCCCTGGCCCGGGCCATGGTCCGGGAGCCGGAGGTCCTGCTCCTCGACGAGCCCCTGGCCGCGCTCGACATCAAGCTCCGGAAGGAGATGCAGGTGGAGGTGAAGAACCTCCAGGAGAGGCTCGGGACCACGTTCATCTTCGTGACCCACGACCAGGACGAGGCCCTGATCATGAGCGACCGCATCGCGGTCATGAGCCAGGGCCGCATCGAGCAGGTGGGCAGACCGGAGGAGCTCTACGAACGCCCGCGCACCCGCTTCGTGGCCGACTTCCTGGCCGTGCGGAACCTGCTCCAGGCCACAGTGGGCGCGCGGGAGGGGGGCCGGGTCTCCCTGCGCACGCGCGGCGGCCTCGCCCTCCTCGCGGAGGACGACGGCGGCTACCGCGAGGGGGCCACGGTCTGGGTGGGCATCCGGCCGGAGCGGATGAGCCTAGAGGGGGCGGGGGAGAACGTCCTCTCGGGGACGGTCGACGACGAAATCTACCTGGGGGACCGGACCGACTGGCGGGTCCGGATCGGGGAGGAGACCCTGACCGTGGCCGAGGGGGCGGCCAGCGCTCGCGGCCGCCGGCGGGGAGACGCGGTCACCCTCTCCTTCCCGGCGGGGGCGGTGCTCCGCTTGGAAGAGGCGCCGTGAGGAGTCGGCGCGCCGCCCTCCTCCTGCTTCTGCCCTGCCTCCTCGCCCTCCTCCTCCTCTTCGTCTTCCCCCAGGCGCTGATGCTCCTGGCCTCGCTCGGCCGGCGCTCCGTCTACGGCGGCGTCATCCCCGGCCATGACCTCGCCAACTACCGCCGGGCGCTCGCGCCCCTCTACCTCTCGATCCTCGCGCGCAGCCTGGGCCTGGCCCTCCTCACCACCCTCCTCTGCCTGCTCTTCGCCTACCCGGTCGCGCTCTGGATCGGCCAGAAGGCCCCCGCGCGCTGGCGCAGCGCGCTCCTCGTCCTCATCGTCCTTCCCTTCTGGACGAGCTTCCTCGTGCGCATGTACGCCTGGATCTTCCTGCTCCGCACCGAGGGGCTCCTGAATCACCTCCTCCGCTACCTCGGCCTGGGCCCCCTCTCTCTCCTCTACACCGACGTCGCGGTCCTTCTGGGCCAGGTCTACGGCGAGCTCCCGTTCATGATCCTCCCCCTCTATGCCTCCCTCGAGAAGCTGGACCGCGCGCTGCTCGAGGCCGCGGCCGACCTGGGAGCATCCCCCGCGGGGACCCTCCTCAAGGTCACGGTCCCCTTGAGCCGGGCCGGCATCGCGGCCGGGTGCGTGCTCGTCTTCATCCCCTCCCTGGGGGCCTACCTGGCCCCTGACCTCCTGGGGGGCGCCCGCACGGTCTACATCGGCAACCTGATCCAGAGCCAGTTCGCGGTGGCCCGCGACATGCCCTTCGGCTCCGCGCTTTCCTTCCTCCTCTCCCTCACCGTCATCGCCCTGCTCTTCCTCTTCCGCCGCCCCCTGCGGGCGGGGCAGGAGCCGTGAGGGTCCGGGCGGAGGCGGGGGGGAGCTCCCCCTTCCGGGGCCGCCCCACCGTCCTCGCCCTATTCAGCGTGGGGATCTACCTCTTTCTGTATGCGCCGATCCTCGTGCTCGTGGTCTTCTCCTTCAACCGGGGCCGGCTGACCGCCACCTGGGAGGGCTTCACCTTCGACTGGTACCGGAAGCTCCTGGGAGACGCCCAGATCCTGGGCGCGCTCCGCAACAGCCTGATCGTCGGCTTGGTCGCCACCGCGCTCGCCACCGCCATCGGCACCGCGGCCGCCCTCGCCTTCCACCGCCACCGCTTCCGGCGCCAGGCCGCGCTCGACGCCCTCGTCATCCTCCCCATCGTGGTGCCGGAGATCGTGCTTGCCTCCTCGCTGCTCCTCCTCTTCGCCGCTCTCGGCCTCCGCCTCGGCTACCTGACCGTGATCCTGGCCCACCTCGGCTTCTCGGTCTCCTACGCGGTGGTGGTGGTGCGGGCGCGCCTCGCCGGTCTCGACCGGAGCCTGGAGGAGGCGGCCATGGACCTGGGGGCGGGGCCGGGGCGGACGTTCTTCCGGGTGACCCTCCCCTTGATCGCCCCCGGCGTCCTCGCCGCCGCGCTGCTCGTGTTCGCGCTCTCCATCGACGACTACGTAATCACGTCCTTCGTGGCGGGGGTGGGCTCCACCACCCTGCCCATCCAGATCTACTCCATGGTGCGCAGCGGGATCTCGCCCGAGATCAACGCCGTCTCCGCCCTCCTGCTCGTGGCCACGAGCCTGCTCCTCTACGCGGCCCACCGGCTCGAGCGGGGGCGGGGGGCGCGGGAGGCGCTCCCCCCCGTGCTCCTGGGCCTGCTCGTGCTCGCCGCCCCCTTCCTGCTCGGCCGCCCGGCGGGGGGCGGGGAGGAGGGGGTCCTGAACCTCTACATCTGGTCCAACTACATCGCTCCCGAGACGCTGGCCCGGTTCGAGGAGCGGGCCCACGCCCGGGTGAGGGTGGATGTCTACGACACCAACGAAGCCCTCCTGGCCAAGGTCCAGGCGGGCAACGTGGGCTACGACGTGCTGTGCCCCTCGAACTACGTGGTGGACATCCTACGCAAGCAGGGCTTCCTGCGAGCCCTCGACCGCTCCGCCCTGCCCCACCTCGCGAACATCGATCCCCGCTTCCTGAACCGCGACTACGACCCCGGGAACCGCCACTCCGTCCCTTACTTCTGGGGGACGTGCGGGATCGGCTACAACCGGAAGCGGGTCGGAGCGGTGGACTCCTGGGCCGCGCTCTGGGACCGGCGCTTCGCGGGCCGGATCCTGATGCTGGACGACCCCCGGGAGACGCTGGGGGCGGCCCTGAAGTGGCGGGGAAAGAGCCTGAACAGCCAGGACCCGGAAGCGCTCGGGATGGCGGCGCGGCTGCTCCTCGCACAGAAGCCCCTGGTGAAGACCTACGACTCCGCCAACTACCACGACGTGCTGCTCTCGGGGGATGTCTGGCTGGCCCAGGGCTGGAACGGCCAGTTCGCCAAGGTCATGGCCCACGACCCGGACCTCGACTACGTGATCCCCAAGGAGGGGGGGAGCCTCTTCATCGACAACCTGGTGATACCCGCTTCCGCGCCCCACCCCGTGCTGGCCCACGCCTTCCTGGACTTCACCCTGGAGGCGGAGATCGCGGCCGAGATCTGCCGGACCATGGGCTACTCCACGCCCAACCGGGCCGCCATCCCCCTCCTTCCCCCCGAGGTCCGCACCAACCCCGCCATCTTCCCAGGAGAGGACGTGCTCGCCCGCCTCGAGCTGATCGAGGACCTGGGGGAGACGACCGTCCTTTACGACCGTCTCTGGACGGAGGTGAAGACGAGCCGCTGAGGCGGGTCGCCCTCCCCCTCAAGGCTCGGGGCGGCCTTCCCTTGGGAGCCGATCGAGGGCGGATGGCTCCCCGGCGGCAGGCGGGGCCACGCCCACCGCACGCTTCCGCTTCAAGATGCGGATCACCGCCTCCGCCGCGATCCGGCGGACGACCTCGTCCTCGTCGTGCACGGCCGCAGCCAGCGCCTCCTGGGCGGCCGCCCCCATCCTCTCCAGGGCCTTGGCCGCATCCAGCCGGACCGAGGGCTCCTGGTCGCGCAGGGCTTCGAGGAGAACGGGGATGGCCATCTGGGCCGCGCTGCCGATGCCGCCCAGGACGCGGGCCGCCCGCGCGCGCCCGGGCGGGTCTTCGTGCTTCAGGGCCGTGATGAGGATGGCGATGGGGTCGGGAGGGCTTTCGGGTCGCGGCGCGGCCGCAGGCTCCGGCGACGGGAGAGGGGGCCTCTCCCGCTCCCCCAGGGCCCCGATGAGGACGGGGATGGCGCGGGCGGCGGCGGGGTCGGGCCGCCTAGGGACGGCGATGCGGATGGTCTCGTCGACGGGATTGAGGGCGCCGAGAAGCGCAGGCAGCGGCTCCGGCGCGGCCGCGGGGGGGGGCAGGGTCAGCGCCCCGCTGGCAGTGCGGGCGAGACCGAGGGCGGTGGCCAGACCCCTCACCGTGCTGTAGCGGTCCTTCGCCCGCTTGGCCATGGACTTGCGGAGCACGGGCAGGAGGCTCCCGGGCAGGCCGGCGGCCGTCCCCCCTTCCAGGGGCGGCTTCTCGTGGAGGTGCTTCAGGATCGTGAGGAGGGGGGACTCAGAGTGGAAGGGGGTCTCCCCCGTGAACATCTCGAAGATGAGGACCCCCAGCGAATAGATGTCGCTCCGGAGGTCGAGGGGCTCGCCCCGCGCATACTCCGGGCTCATGTACTCGGGGGTGCCCAGGATCTGGCCGGTGGGGGTGGCCGCCACCGTCCCCTCCGTCTCGTGCTGCCGGGCAATGTCCAGATCCATCAGGCGGGCCGTCCCCCGCGCGTCCACCATCACGTTCAGGGCCTTCACGTCGCGGTGGACGAGCCCCGCGTCGTGCAGGGCCTGGAGCCCGGAGGCGAGCTGCAGCGCGAGGTCGAAGGCCTGCTCGGGGGGCAGCCCCTTCTTCTCGTGCAGGAGGGCCCTCAGGGTGACGCCGTTCACGAGCTCCATGCAGACGTAGAGCCGGCCCTCCTCCTCCCCCGAGGCGTAGATCCGGCACACGTTGGGGTGGCGCACCTTGCGGGCGAGAACCATCTCCGTGGAGAAGCGGCGGACCATTTCCGGACGGCGGGAGATGTCGGGGCGCAGGACCTTGACCGCCACCTTCTCGGACAGGACACGGTCGCGGGCCAGGTACACGGTCCCCATGCCCCCCTTGCCGATGGGGCTCACCACCTCGTAGCGGGAGGCGATGAGGGAGCCCCGCTTGATGAGGGCGGCCAGGACCTGCCCGCAAGTGAAGCAGCTCTCCGCCCCCGGCTCGTTCTCGGACCGGCAGGATGGGCAGCGCATAGCGCCAGCGAACGAGGATACGCCCGGCCCAAGGCGTCCTCAAGACCTGTGGAAAGGGCTCCTCAGCCCTCCGGCTCGGGAACCAGCGCGGCGGGGGCGGCCAGGGCGAGGCCGGGCTCGGCGGTCGGCTGGAACTGGCCCTCCCAGCGTGCGATCACGGCCGTGGCCAGGCAGTTGCCGATCACGTTCACGGACGTGCGGGCCATGTCCATGAGCTCGTCGATGCCCAGGATGGCCAGGATGGGCCACTCGGGCAGGCCGAAGGAGGCGGCGGTGCCGAGGAGGATGACCAGGGTGGCGCGGGGCACCCCCGCCACCCCCTTGCTGGTCAGCATGAGCGTGAACACGATCAGGAGCTGCTGGCCGAAGGAGAGAGGGATGCCCGCGGCCTGGGCCACGAAGACCGCGGCCAGGGACAGGTAGAGGGTGGACCCGTCGAGGTTGAAGCTGTAGCCGGTGGGCATCACGAAGGCCACGATGGAGCGGGGCACGCCCAGCCCCATCATCCTCTCCATGGCCAGGGGCAGGGCGGCCTCCGAGCTGGTGGTGGCGAACGCGATGGAGACGGGCTCCGCGATCGCGGACGCGAAGCGGCGGAGGGGGACCCGGGCCAGCAGGGCCACGGGCAGGAGGACCAGGAGCAGGAAGCCCAGCAGCGCCCCGTAGAGGGTGGCCAATAGCTTGAAGAGGTTGAAGAGGATGCCCAGGCCCATGTGGCCTACGGTGTAGGCGATGGCGGCCCCCACCCCCACGGGGGCGAGGAGCATGACCAGGTTCGTGAACTTGAACATCGTCTCGGAGAGGCCCTCCGCGAGGGCCAGCATGGGCTTGCGCTTCTTCTCGTCCAGCATGGCCAGCGAGACCCCGAAGAGGACGCTGAAGACCACGACCTGGAGGATCTGGCCCTCCGCCACCGACTTCGCGATGTTCTCGGGGAAGACGTGGAGGAGCACCTCCGCCGCGGTCTGCTTCTGGCCGTGGACGTCAGCGGGGGCCAGCTCCGCCGGGGGCTGGACGCCCACCCCCGCCCGGGAGAGGTTGATGGCGGCGAGGCCGATGAGGAGGGCGAGGGTGGTCACGACCTCGAAGTAGAGGAGGGCCTTTATCCCCATCCGCCCCACCTGCTTCAGGTTCGAGTGCCCGGCGATGCCCACCACGAGCGTGCCCAGGAGGAGGGGCGCGATGATGGTCTTGATCATGCGCAGGAAGATCTGGGAGAGGACTCGGAGCTGGATCGCGAACTGCGGCCAGTCGTGCCCGATCTCCGCCCCCACCGCCATGGAGATGAGGATCCAGGTGGTGAGGGACCGGCGGCGGAGGGCGTAGAGGACGAGGCCGCCGATGATGAGCCAGCGCCCGGCGAGGGCGACGCCGGGAGAGCCGAGAATGCCGCCGATCACGAGGAGGGCGCCCAGGGCCGAGACGCCAAAGGCGGCCCCACCCCAGCGCAGAGCGCGCAGCTTTTCTTGCTCGGCCATGGTTGACGGAGTATAGCCGACGGTCGCCCGGAGAGGTCGTCGCTTTGGCGCTCCCTCCCGCCTTCGCCTAAACTTGCCCCTCTGTGCGATCCTTCGTCCTCCTCCCGACCCTGAACGAAGCCGAGAACCTGCCGAGGCTGGTGGACGCGCTCCGCGCGCTCGCCCCCGCGCCGGAGATGGTGGTGGTGGACGACGGCTCTCCGGACGGGACGGGCGAGATCGCGGACGGGCTGGCCCAGGGGCGGAGGGACCTCACGGTCGTCCACCGCGTGGGACCCCGCGGCTTCGGCGAGGCTCTGACGGAGGGGTTCCGGGTGGCCCTGGAGAGGGGCGCGGAGGCCGTGGTCACGATCGACGGCGACTTCTCGCACGATCCTCTGGACGTGCCCCGCCTCCTGGCCGCGCTCGAGGACGCCGACCTCGTGATCGGCTCCCGCTACACCGAGGGAGGCACCCTCCGCGCCTGGCCCCTCTACCGGCGCCTCCTGAGCGCGACCGCCAACGCCTTCGTGCGCGTGCTGTTCCGCCTGCCCGCTCGGGATTGCACCTCCGGCTTCCGGGCCTACAAGCGACAGGCTCTCGAAGGCATCCCCTGGCCGGGCCTCCACTCCCCCGGCTATTCCTTCCTGGTGGAGGTGCTCTATTGGGTCGCCCAGAGGCCGCCCCTCACGATCCGCGAGGTCCCCATCTGCTTCACGGAGCGGCGGGCGGGCCGGAGCAAGATGGGGCTCCACGAGATCCTCTGGGGTGCGGCCAACCTGCTGAAGCTCCGCCTCCAGCTCTTCCTCGGAAGGGGCTAGGCCGTCACTCCTCGGGCGGCAGCCGCAGGAGCTCGGGCAGGAAGGCGTCCCAGGCCGGACAGCTCACGAAAGCGCCCGCCCCCCGGCGCAGCACGATCGTCTGCCCCTGACAGAAGGCCACGCGGAACGCGCCTGTGGCCCAGACGTCGCGGACCTGGCGCTTGAAGAGCCCCCGCCCGCCCGGATGCGTGCCCCCGTTCAGTTGGAGGGCGACGACGTCGGCCTCCAGCGCGCGGTCCAGGTTCACGATGAACGGTCGGGTGGCCAGATGCGGGAGGAGGTGGTACTGGGCGGCCACCTTCAGCCGGGGGTCCCTTCCGATGAAGGCCACCCCCGCCCTCTGGGTTTCGACGTCCTCCGGGGCGGAGGCCCCGGGCTGGCGCCACACGTAGAGGTCGCTCCTTGGGTTGCCCTCGGGCGTGCGGTAGGGGGGCACGAGGCCGGGCAGGAGCGCGCACAGGAGCACGTACGCGGGCAGGCCGCGGCCGGCCCGGCCGGCCGCGCGCAGGCGGCGCCACCCCAGGAGCAGGCCGAGGGTGGCGGTGGCCGCGGCCGGCATGCCGTAGTAGTAGCCCCACCAGCGGGTCTGATGGGTGGAGAGGAAGCGCTCCGCCCAGTTCGGAAGCTGCAGGAGGAGGGAAAAAGGCTCGGCCAGGCCCACGTAGCCGGTGGTGAGGAGGGGGAGGAGCAGCGCCCGCCGCTTCTCGGGCTGGTCCACGAGGAGCGCGACCGCGCGGTCGGGATGGACGAGGCCCGTGAGCGCGATTTGGGAGGGCGTCTCCCCCAGGTCCTCGAACTCCCAGTGCCGGAACCCCCCCTCCCGGAACATGGGGGAGATGACCTGGATCTCGACGGCAAAGAGGCCGAGGGCGAGGACGGCCACCGCCACCCCCCGCGGCCAGGGGACCACGCGCACAAGGGCGAGGCCCAGGGCCAGGACCGCTACATAGAGGGGGAAGTCGGTCTTGCAGGCGCAGGCGAGGAGCGCGGTCGTCAGGACCGCCACTGGCCCCCGGCACACGAGGGCCCACGCCGCCCAGAGGAGGAGCGCGGAGCCGAGCGGGGTCTGGTTGTAGTCGAAGAGCACCCCCATGTGGACTTCGGGGGATAGCAGCCAGCAGCCGGCGAGGGCGAGGGCGGAGCGGGCTCGGCCCAGGAAGCGCCGCCCCAGCGCGTAGAGGGGGAAGACCGCGGAGGCGACGCCCAGGGCCTGGATCAGGAGCAGCGTCTCCGGCCCTTCGTGGAGGCGGAAGAGCGGGGCCACGACGAGGTCGATGAAGGTCATGTGGTCGGCCAGCATGTGCATCCCCATCACGGTGTTGAAGGGGACGAGGCCGTGGGCGAGCAGCCAGTGCTGCTGGGTGAAGAGGCCGAGGTCCTTGCCCCCGCTCCCGAACTGCCAGTGGCG
>DATMML010000094.1 GCA_035570235.1 Vicinamibacteria bacterium
CGCGGCCTCCCAGTCGGCCAGCTGTTGCAATGCCCGACGGGCGATGGGTTCGGCCGCATTACGCCGCCCCTGCGCGCTCAAGTTGGGGTCGACCTTGTTTTGGTCGAGGGCGGTCTTGCAAGCGGTGGAGATCCCGAGCAGTGCGGTCAACTTCCGCTCGGCGTCCGCGGCGAACGCGGGTGCGGCCTTGCGAATTTGCTCCAGCAGCAGGGGCAGCGATGTCTTCAAGAGCGGGTCATTCACGTTTTTCTCCTTTGAAAGTGAGCCACTCGGCCATCCGTTCGACGGCCGCGTCCAGCAGTGGATCCAGGTCGCGCAGCAGGGCCAGCGCCGTTTCGGCGTCGCCGGCCCGGAGCGCGCGGTGGAGCCGGGTGCGTGCCTCGGTCGTGACGGCGACGAACTCCGCCGCGGAGGGCGCCTGGGGGGCAGGCTTCAATGCGCCTCCTTCGCGGCCTCGATGCGCGCTGTGACCGCCTCCCCGATGGCCCGAAGTGCCGCCGCCTCTTCGTCCGAGAGGTAGGCGACGGCCTTTACGGCGGCGAGCCCGGCCTTGACCGTGTCCATCTGCGGCTCGGTTAGCGCCGGCCATGGGAGCGGTGGCTCGGGCGAGCGCTCCAAGGCCAACGTTGCGTGCGGCCCGTGGCCCGCGCGGTCCAGCACCGCAATGGCGGCCTTGGTTACCGCGGACATGTCGTCTGAACGCTGGCACAGTGGGCAGAGTCCATGAGGAGCTTCGATGATGCGGAGGAGCGCGTCGAGCGCCGGGTCCACCATGGCGCGGAGTCGCTCGCGCGCCGAGCGGATTGCCTGCGGCGAAGCCCCGCCGTGCAACCTGCAGACGAACCCGCCGAGCATCGGAGGACGGCCGCAGCGCTGGCCGGCGCGATTCGTGGCGCGGCATGTGCGGGCCAGTGCGAAGGGGTTAGCGCTCATGTCCTCTCTTTGGGCGTGCCAATGCCCGAGGGCATTGGTCGGAAACGCCACGGGTTGATGGGGTGCCGAGCTCCATAGGGTCCCCGGCTCGCGCGCGCGGGAAGCCGGCGGCCGGCCGGGGCGGGCGGGCCTTTTGGCCGGTTTCGTGGACCTTGCCCCGGCACTGCGACTGCGCCCAAACCCATGTTGGGAGCAGTTGGGCGCAGTGGGGCGCAGTCAAAAAGGCCCGGCCCGGCCCGCCGGGGTGACTGCGCCCAACGCAGTCCCCTATAGGCGGGGTGGGCGCAGTGGGCGGAGTGGAAACCGGCCCGCCCCACTCAGCCCTCCCCCATCCGGGGCGCAGTCGGCCGGCCGGGGTCACGACCCCGCCTCCAGTTCCATCTGCTGCACGAGCAGGCTGTAGAGAATGGTCCTCTGCCCGCGACGTTTCTCCTCGGTCCTAGTGACGCCCTCCCGCTCTCGCAGTGCGTCGCGGACCTTGCGCCTAGCGTCCCCGGTGACGTTGCCGCTGGCACTGACGAGCCCCGCGGCCTTCGCGATCACGTCCACGGTCCGAGGCTCGCTCGTGAGTGCTCTCGTCTTCACGATGAGCTTCCACGTCTCGCTGGCCACCGCGTTCTTCGTGGCCCCAAGGCTTTCGTAGACCCCGGTGGTTGGGTCGTAGCGGATAGTCTGCGGCTCCAGCGACACGAACCGCCCCTTGCCGCTCAGCCGCCGCAGGCTGCCAAACGCTCCGTCCGCGTACCGAAGCGAGAGGATGTAGTCAGCGGCCCCGGCAGCTGCCGACGCGCCCCGCAGGGCACGTGTGGGGTCGGCCTCGTCCTCCTGGTCCTCGCCCTTGCCCGCGTGCGCGTCGATGAGCCACGGGACGCCGAGCGTGCGAGTGGCGGCTTTGACCCGCTCTACCACCATGACGGCACCCGCGTTGTCGTTTTCGTCGTCGACTTCCCCGCGAATCACGGCTTGCCAGGAGGCGATTAGGACGAGCCCGTAGCCGCCGGCCTTGACGGTCTCGGCGATGGCCGCGAGCCCCAGATCGTTGAGGACTACGCCGCGCCGGTAGAACGTCATGGCGCCGGGCTCGGCCACGAGGTGTCGAGCTACCCACGCTGTGTACTCGGGCGGGTCCTCGGCGGCGATGTAGAGAACTCGCGCCTTGGTGGTGTTCCGCCCGAGGAACGGGACGCCGCTCGAGACTGCCGCGCCGAGAGCCTGCCCCAGCGTGGTCTTGCCGACCTTCGTGTACGCCACGAGCATCCCGAGCGTGCCGATGGCAGGGACGATACCGCCGAGGACATATGGCACGCCCTGCTCGGCGATGTCCCGCCCTTCCGCGGCCACGAGGGTGGCGTCGGTGAGCCATTCGGCATCAAGGCCAAGCGACTCCGCGGTCCGCGGCTCCTCTTGCCACGGCCGAGTAGAGCGCACGATCTCACGTATAGCCTTGTCGGACGGCCGCGGGTCGAAGCGGGCATCTACCCACCCGCGTAGCATGGCGAATGTCGCCTCGTCGTCATGGCCCCGGCGGCGCAGAGAGCCCGCCTCGCGGATGAGTGCGTCGTGCTGCTCGCCCTGGCCGACGACCCCGTCCGGGGCCTTGGTCGAGCGGGCCGCGCGTCGCTGCGCGCTCCAGAAGTCGATTACTTTGGTCACGTCGCCGAGTACTTCGGTGTTCACGCAGTCGCCGGTGACGGTGAAGTAGGGCGGCCTCGCGTCCGTGGCGAAGGTGGGCGTGCCGTCGCCGTTGAATTTCAGCTCTACAGGCGGCAGGTGGGAGCGGCCGAACACCTTGACCCCCGTGCCGCTCGGCGAGACTTCGGCGTAGCACCCGACCGCTGTCCCGAAAAGGATGTCGTCCGCGACCGGGTGCAGCTGGTGCGTGGCCGGGTCGAGGCAGTCGTCCATGTCGATCCCCGAGATGCCGTCTCCCAGGACGAACCCCACGCCACCGTCCGCGAGCCGTGCTGCCCGCGCGACAGCCGCCTCGTACGACAGGAGCTTCTCGGGCGCGTTCCACTCCTGGAGCGCGCGGCCGTCGTCGCCCACGGGGGGCTTCTTGTCGTCCAAGGGCCGCCACGCCACCCAGCGGTGCGCCGCGCGGAGCTCCGGGGGGACGAACTCTGGGATGCTCACGCGGCCCCCCGCCACGCTGCTTCCGGCCACGCGTCCTCCGCCACGAAAACCACCTCGTCCGGGTCCAGCCCGAGCTCGCGGACCACGTCCCGCAGCCGAGCCCGCTGGAGCGCCGTCAGCCAAATGGCCCGCCCGTCCTCGGCGGCCCACGTGCAGCCCCACACGAACCGGAACCGCGGCGGCTTGTCGAGCATGCCGCTCCCCCGGACCGCGGCGGCGAACGCGGGGGCCAGGAGAACCGCGGCGCCGTACGAACGGTTGCTTTTCTGTCCCCCGAGCCCCGCGAGCGGGGTCACTGCTCCACCCCGGGTCCAGGCAACGAGTCGAGCGAGTAGGCGTCGGCCGTGACCGGTGGGCGCTCCTCAAGAAGGACCTTCCCCTCGAAGCCGATCATGCGCGCCACGACTTCCAGCCGGATGGCGGTCTTTAGTGACGGGACCACGTACACGGCGTGGAGGAGCTGCGAGAAGTGGCCGGGCTGCGCAAAACCCGCGAGTCGCGCGAGCTCCTGGTTCTTGATGGGGGAAAGAAGGACAGCAGTGACGAAGTGGGGGTTGAGACAGCTGCGGGGTTGTGGTGCGCGTGCCACGAGACCTCCTTTGGGTCTCGGGCCTGCACACCCGCCGCAGTAGCAGCAGTCGGTCCCGTCGACGCGGGGGAGACCGACCTTACGTCAATTTCACTTTTACCCCACCCCCGCTAGGAGGGCAAGTTCTATTTGCCCAAGACGGGAAGAATTCTCGGCGACTGACTCGCGCTCCGCAGCCGCGCCGCGCGTCGCCACTCCTCCTCCGCGCTTCCGCAACGGCACATCCCCGCCCGCGCGTAGCAGACGAGCGAGAGCCGCAGCCCGCGCCCGACCAGCGGCGCGTTGCCATGGAGCTCGTGCATGTCGGCCAAACACAACCCACCCATGCGCATGTCCACGGCTGTCCTATACCGGGGGAAGACAAGCTCGCAGCCTTCGTAGCGCCCGCCGGCGAGCACTGCTATCGCTTCCAGACCGGGGCGGTAGTTCCCGCTGTCTGTGTGGGCCGCGGTGCGGAAGTCGCGATTGATGGTCACGCTCGTGAAGGTCGTTCCGGGTATGACGAAGTCCGGCGACACCGTGTCCGCGAACCGGTGCTGCACCTCCCAGTGGTGCGGCGCGAGCTCTTGATACTTGCGGCTGATCGCGACGAACAGCGGCAGCGCGGTCTCGTACTCGGCGTCGTGGTCGATTGTGAAGCCAGTCATGCGGCAATAGGGGTTGGTCGGGTAGCGGTCGAGGAAGCCGAAGACGTCGCTCGGCGCTATCCTCCTATGGCCCCCGGCGGCCGTGCCGCGGTTATCCGAAGTCGGGTGCAAGTGCTTGCTGGCCTCAAAAACCGCTTCGCACAACGAAGGGGGGAGCACGTCCCCGGCATACAGGAGAAGCAGCCGGCCGTCGGGCCGCAGGACCACGGCGTCGTCCCGCACCACGCGGTCGTAGTGCCGCGCGTCTAGGAACTGGCCGGCCAACTTCTTGGCGTCCAGCATGAGGTCCGCGTGCGTAAGGCGAATCGGGGGCCCCGTCACAGGGCCGCTCCCCCCTGAGCCGGTACGTGGTTCAGGTCAAACGCGGCCGGGGCCTGGGGGACCGTATCCTCCAGCCCGTCCTCCTTGCCCATCGCGGTCTTCAACTCGTCCTGTTTTCGCTCAAGGATCACGAGCGCGCTCCCCACTTGGGCTTCCCATTCAGCCTGCTGCGGAGCCAGGAGGTCGCGGACGTCCACCCTACCGACGCTGGCGACCGCACCGACGAGACTTCGGAGGGTCCGCTCGGCTAGTTCGCGCTTTTGCCGTTGCGATGGTGGGGACGGGGAGCGCTCCGGTTTGGGCGGCCAAAGCCTTGCCACGTCCTTTCGCTCCGTCCGGGGGGTGACTCTGCCGTCGACTATAGCTTTCTCTAAGTCCAGCTCGTCCAGCCGTGACAGCTCGTAAAGGGTGTCCCAGTGCGGCGGCAAATGCGACGCATGCGTCGGATTTGCCAGAACCGCGTTCCGGGCCAACGCCATGAGCCGCTCGGCGGTGCGCACCGAGAACGGGAGCTCGCGCTCCACCCACTTCGCGAACTCCCCGTAGTCCACTAGATCCTTGGCCCTGTTAAGCTCTTGTCCGATGTCGACGTACGCCACAACCTGGTTTCTCCACAGGCTCTTGATGAGGGCGGTTTTCCCGCTCAAGTCGATGGTGTTAGTGGGTAGCTGCCCGAGGGGCATCCGGTCGCGATCTTGCGGCGCTGTCTGAGCGCTCTTCTTCTCAGTCCTGGTCTTCTTCAACACGAAACCCTCCTCGCCGATGGCCGGCGATTTGACGGAATGGGTTTCGCGCGAGACGTGGGGTTCTGTGCGCGCTGCTGCGGCGGCCCGCCTTGGCTTGTCCGACGGCGAGCCCAGGATGTCCTCGCTCGCCGTCGTTGATGGACCTTACCCCGACTTATGCCCTGCGCGTCCTGTGTCGCGCCCGGATGGGGCCGCCGAACCTCTACTTAGAGCCTAGCAGACCGGTTCGATGCGTCAAGAGAATTCGGACGTGGGGCTCGCTACGCGACTCTCTCATGGTCCGCCCACAGCTAGGCGGGCTAGCGGCCACGGAAGGCCGGTCGCGGGACGTTGGGCGGGCGCGGGGGCACGGAAACCTGCTACCCTTCCACAGGGGCATGCGGTCGCCAGGAAGCAGCAACGGCGAGGATGCAATCATCAGGCCCGCAAGGCCCAACGCTGAAGCCCTGAATCTCACCCATCGCGCTAGGGCACAGTCGCACGAGTAAAGGAGCGGAAAAATGGCTGGACCCAGGAAGGCCAGAGCCGACGGGAAACCCCCTGCTGCTGAAAAGAGGGCCTACTTCAAACAGGCGGACTTTCCGGAGGCGTCGCTTCAGCAAGCTCAAAAAATCGCGTCGGCTCTAGTAGACAACTATGCAGGCAAAGATGCGTCCCCGCCAGATCTCGCTCTGGTCCTCGGCATTAGTCCTACCGTGCGGTCATGGCCAACGCTGACTGGTAGCGCAATCGCCTACGGTTTGACCGAGGGCGGCGTCAACGCCAGCAAGATCAAGCTTCTGGGGCTCGGACGGAAGCTTGTTTCGCCTGAGGCTGAAGGTGAAGACCTAACGGCACGTCGCGAAGCGATCCTAAAGCCACGCATCCTGAGGGAATTTTTTGAGCGATACCGGCGAGCCAAGTTTCCAGTTGATGCCGTCGCGGGCAACGTACTTAAGAGTCTTGGATTGCCTCCCGAGCGGGTTGAGTCTGCGCTCGAAATCGTAAAAGCAAATGGCCGATACGCCGGCATCATTCGTGACACACCCACCGGGCCCTTCGTCAATTTGGACTCGCCGGGTGTACCCGCACCAACTGCCACACCTGAAATCGCCGAGCACGAGGATCATGCAGAACCCGAAAAGGTTGAGACGCCTCCTGGAGCCCAGGCAGGCGCACCGCCAAGGCCGGCACCGCCAACGCCCGGTTTCGATCCCAAGAGCAATCGCGTCTTCATCTCACACGGCAAACGGCACGGAATCGTTGGTCAATTGAAGGAACTCCTGACGTTCGGAAGTTTCGAACCGGTCGTATCCGTTGAACGAGAGTCCACCGCGATACCGGTTCCAGAAAAGGTGTTCGAGGATATGCGGTCATGCGGTGCTGGCGTGATCCACGTTGGGGCCGAAGGCAGCTACCTTGATCGAGACGGGAAGGAGCACTCGAAGATCAACGACAACGTGTTGATTGAGATCGGAGCCGCGATGGCTCTATACGGTAAGAAGGTCGTTCTTCTAGTAGAAAAGGGCGTCGCGCTCCCTTCAAACCTGCAAGGGCTTTACCGGTGTGACTTTGAGGGCGACCGGCTCGACTACGAATCAACCATGAAGTTGCTTAAGACCTTCAGCCAATTCCGCTAGTCCCGTTTGTTTCCAAGCGTGAAATCGAGAGCGTGCTCTATGCTACCCGCACAGAGCCTCGGACAATGAATAGCGGAATGTGGTTCGGGGTCCCGCTAAGGTCGCCACCCTTTTCCGTTCGCTGGAGCGAGCGTTTGGCAGCGTAGTACGATAGACCCGTGCGGGTCCTCCCTAGGCCGCCAGTCGCCGCAACAGCCCCCCGACCTTCTTGGAAAATCCCAAAGGGCAAATTGGCCTGAGAGCGGGGCGCGAGTCGCGTTGGGGCGTCGTCGTGGCCTGGGGCCTCGTCCTCGCCGCGGGGTTCCTCTCCCCCCGCTTCGTTCCTTTCGACATGGATGAGTTCAACGCCTACCACGCCCTGGGGTGCGCGGTCTATCCCCTGAGCCGGCAGTACCACGTCTACCGGGAGGGGTGCCAGGAGTACCGGCTGCGGCCGCCCCTGGTTCCGGTATTCCTCCCCCTGCGGTCCTATGTGTACGTGGGAAGCCTGCCCGTGGTGTCCTTCTACCCCTTCTGGCGCCTTTTCCGGGACCCCGTGGCGGTGCGCGTCCAGGGTGCGCTCTTCTTCCTGGTTGCCCTCCACCTCCTGGCTCGGCTCCTGGGCGTGGGCTTTCTGCGCGCCCTTCTGGCCGGGCTCGTCTTCCCCCTCTTCGCGGGCGCGTTCCTCGTAGATACGGGGCCGGTCGGTCTGTCCCTCATCCTGCTGCTGGGAGCCCTCCTCCTCATTCGCGCGTCAGGCGAGGCGAGCGACCCCGTCCGCCGAAACGCACGGGCCGCGGCCGCGGGCTTTTTGTGCTTCCTCGGGGTGTGGATCAAGCTCGTCTTCGTCTGGTGCCTTCCCGCGCTGATCGTCGCCATCGCCGCGCGGGCCTACCGAGGGCGTGCACCCCGGACCGAGGCGCCCCCCCACCCCTCCCAGGCGGTGGGCGCTTTCCTGGCCGCCTGGATCTTGCCCACGGCCTGGCTCCTCTCCTCCGTCACCGCGGAGGGCACCCCCTACTACGAGATCCTGCGCCAGGGCCGCTTCTCGCTCGAGCCGGAGGCGGTGGGGTCGGTGGCGGCGGGCCTGGCCGCCTACCTGAGCAACGGCTCCTCGGTCGTCCCCCGTTCCATGCTGTGGCCCCCGAGCGGGCTGGACCTCCTTCCCGCCCTCCTGAGCCTGGGGCTACTGGCCGTGGGCCTGGCCAGCCCCCGACGCCGGGACGTCCTCTCCTGGTTGGCCGCGGCGCTCCTCACCTTTGGGGTCACCATCCTGAGCGGGCGCGCCCTGGCCGCCCATCACCTGGCGTTCGCGCTCGCCTTCCTGATCTTGGCCCTCGCCTCCGCCCTCGGGCCCCCGGGCCAAAACCGGATCCCGGCCGGGGCGGGCGCCCTCCTTGTCGGGCTCTTCTGGGCCTCCCTCCTCTGGCGCGCGCCCGGCGTGCTCGTAGACCCGCGGAGCAACTTCGCCAAGGACCGCCTCCTGGCCTGGGTGCGGGAGTCCGGCCTCGACCGGAGCACCATCCAGCTCCACGCCTCCTGGGGCACCTACTACATCGCCCACCTCTTCGGCGACCCCGCCCAGGCCGTGCTCTTCAGCCGGAAGTTCGCGCGCGATCCGGGCTATTTGGCCCAAGCCCGCGAGCTCGCCCAGAGCCAGGGCCGGGGGATCCTCCTCATCACGGGCGAGCCGGAACGTCTAGAGAAGGATGTGGTGGAGGGCGCCTTGGGGCCACCCCTCGCCACCTACCGCTTCGACAACTGGTCGGCCTGGGAATACTTGAAGTGAGGAACGCTTCCTAACGCCGGCGGCGGTGCCGGTAGCCTCCGCCCCCGCGGCTTGGGGGCGGGGCGAGCCGGGCCTGCTCCTCGTCGTCCGCCTCCGCCGCCGGGGCCTGGAAGTACCGGCGCAGGAGCAGGGCCAGGATCCGGTCCCGGTGCTCGTGATCGGACACCCGGCGGGCGATGGGGGCAAACTCCGCGAAGTCTTCCAGGGGGAGGGTCTGGCCCTCTGCGGCCAGCCGGGTCACGATCCGCTCCTCCTTGCGGGCCTGCACCTCTTGATCCGACGGCACCGCGAGCTCCCCCACCTCCACGTGGTACCGCTTGACCAGGCGGTTGAAGTTCATGAGGTCGTGGGCGGAGACGAGGCTGATCGCCCGCCCGCTCTTCCCCACCCGTCCGGTGCGGCCCGCGCGGTGGATGTACTGTTCGGGGGAGTCGGGGGTGGAGAAGATGAAGACGTGGGAGAGATCCTCGATGTCGATCCCCCGCGAGGCCACGTCGGTGGTGACCAGGTGGCGGATCTCCCCTCCCTTGAAACGGGCCATGACCGTTTCCCGCTTGCGCTGGGGCAAGTCGGAGGAGAGCATGGCCGCGGGCAGGCCCTTGCCGGCGAGGAAGGTGTATACGAGCCGGGTCTCCTCCCGGGTGTTGCAGAAGACCATGGAGGAGGCGGGGTTCTCGTACTCCAACAGCTTGTAGAGGGTGCCCTCCTTGTGGAGCTTGGGGGTCAGGCAATAGAGGTGCTGGACCTCTTTAACGTAGATCTGGTCCTCGGAGAGCAGCACCCACTCGGGATCGGCGAGGTAGTGATAGATGAGACCGCGGATGCCCAGGGGGACGGTGGCCGAGAAGAGCAGGGTCTGCCGTTCGGCGGGCATGTATTCCATGATCTGGCCCATCTCCACCGCGAAGCCCATGTCCAGCATGCGGTCGGCCTCGTCGAGGACCAGCATCTTGACGCTGTCGAAGCGCAGGGTCTTGCGCCGGAGGTGGTCGAGCACCCGGCCCGGAGTGCCCACGATCACGTGGGCCCCCGCCCGGATGCCCTCGAGCTGGCGGTCCATGGAATCGCCCCCGTAGATGACCTCGACCTTGACCCCCCGGCCGCGGCCGATCTCCGCAATCTCCTGGGAGACTTGCAGGGCCAGCTCGCGGGTGGGAGCCAACACCACGGCCTGCACTCCCTCCCGCCCCGCCTCCACCTTCTCCACCATGGGGATCCCGAAGGCAGCCGTCTTGCCGGTGCCGGTGCGGGACTGGACGACGAGGTCCCGGCCGGTCATGGCCCGGGGGATGGTCTCCGCTTGCACGTCCGTGGGGGCCGCGTAGCCCTTGGCCTCCAAGCTGGCCAGCGTTTCCGCGGAGAGGTCAAGAGCGGCGAAGGTGCCCTTCGATACCGGCGCGGCAATTTCCATAACCGTTCATTATCGTATGCAGAGGGGCCGCCTCGCAAGGCGCCCCCGGGCGCGATATAATTTCAAGTTTGGTGGAGGAAGGCATGTCCATCACGTGCAGCCGCTGCGGAACGACGGGGGAGCCCCCGCCCCCCCACCGGGTCGGCTTCTCCGGACCCGACCGGGAACGGGTCTTGGCCTCGATTTGCAAGTCCTGCTGGGGCGAGTGGGAGGCCACGGAGGTCAAGGTCATCAATGAGTACCGTCTGAACTTCCTCGACCCCCAGCACCGGGAGATGCTCAAGAAGGCCACCCTCGATTTCCTCTTTGCCCAGCGCAACCTGAACCTGCCGGAATGATCCACGTCGAGGGCCTCAGCAAGCGGTACGGCGAGAAGGTCCTCCTCGAGGACGTGTCCTGGCATGTCCGGAAGCAGGACCGCATCGGCCTCTCCGGGCCCAACGGCAGCGGGAAGACCACCCTCCTGCGCATGCTGGCCGGGCTCGAGGAGCCGGACGCGGGCTCGATTCGAATGGCCACCGAGACCACCATCGGCTACCTCCCCCAGGACGGCCTGGTCCACCGCGGCCGGACCGTCCACGCGGAGGTGATCCAGGCCTTCGCGGAGCTCTTGTCCCTGAAGGAGGAGCAGCACCGGATCGAGGACACCCTGGCCCAGGCCACCCACGACGATGGCGGCGAGCATGAGCGCCTGCTCCTCCGCTACGCGGAGATCACGGAGCGCTTCAAGCACCTGGACGGCTACGAGATGGAGGCCCGGGTGGCGGAGGTGCTTAAGGGCCTGGGTTTCTCCGAGCAGGACCAGGGGCGGGGCACGGAGGAGTTTTCGGGCGGCTGGCAGATGCGGATCGCCCTCGCCAAGCTGCTTCTGGCGCGGCCCAATCTCCTGCTCATGGATGAGCCCACCAATCACCTGGATCTGTCCGCGCGCAACTGGCTGGAGGAATACCTGGCCGACTACCCGGGCTCGGTGGTTCTCGTGTCCCACGACCGTTACTTCCTGGACGCCACCGTGAAGCGGATCACGGAAGTGGGCTTGCGCACCCTCACCGACTATCACGGCAACTACTCGAAATACCTGGTGGAGCACGAGGCCCGCATGGAACGGCTCCACGAGGCGCACCGACGGCAGAAGGAGGAGATCGAGAAGGTCACCGCCTTCATCAACAAGTTCCGCTACCAGGCCACCAAGGCCCGCCAAGTCCAAAGCCGGATCAAGCTCCTGGACAAGGTGGAGCGGATCGAGATCCCGCCCCAGCGCAAGCGGATCCGCTTCAAGTTCCCGGACGCTCCCCGTCCCGGGCGGGTGATCCTGGAGCTCAAAGGAATCCGGAAGGTCTACGGTGACAACGTGGTCCTGCGCGAGGTGGACCTGATGGTGGAGCGCGGAGACCGCATCGCGCTCTTGGGCCCGAACGGGGCGGGGAAATCGACGATGATGAAGATCCTGGCCGGCGTCGACCGCCCGGATGGGGGAGCGCGCATCGAGGGTCACCGCCTGGTCCTCGACTACTTCGCCCAGGACCAGGCCGCGGTCCTGAACCCCGCCCGCACCGTCTACGAGGAGATGTCGAGCGCCAGCCCCACCACCATGGTGCCCATGATCCGCAACATCCTGGGCGGCTTTCTCTTCTCGGGGGACGACATCAACAAGCGCGTGGCCGTCCTCTCCGGGGGCGAGCGGAACCGACTGGCCCTGGCCAAGATGCTCCTGAACCCCAGCAACCTCCTCCTCCTCGACGAGCCCACCAACCACCTGGACCTGGACTCGAAGGAGGTCCTGCTCGACGCCCTCAGCGACTACGCAGGCACCCTCATCTTCGTTTCCCACGACCGCTACTTCGTGGACCGGCTGGCGGGCAAGGTGATCGAAGTCGGGGGGGGCGAGGCCCCCCTCTACCCCGGGGGCTACGAAGACTTCCTGTATTGGAAGAAGCAGCGGGCGGCGGGGCTTGAGGTCGCGATGCCCGGCCGCGCGAAGGCCCCGAAAGATGAAGATGCGGAGACGGCCTCGGGCGCGGGCAAGCCCGCCCGGGCGACCCCGGCCGTGCCGCGGGCCGCGAAGGCTCCTCCGCCCGCCGCCTCCCCGAAGGGCGGTCCCAACGGCCGGCCCGCAGCGACACCTCCCGCGAACCCAGAAGGGATCCCCCCGGATCCCCTCGCCCCTCGCCTGCGGCCGAAGGGGGCCCCCCCCGACCGCCAGGCGCGCGACCGGGAAGCCAAGCGGATGAAAGCCCGCCTAGCAGACCTGGAGCAGCGCATCTCCGAGAAGGAGAAGGCGGTCCGGGACCTCGAGGCCCGAATGGCGTCCCCCGGCTTCTACGAGGACCGCACCCGGGCCGAGGAGGCCGCGGAGGCGCACAAGAAGCTCATGTGGGAGGTGGGCGACCTCCTCAGTCAGTGGGAGGCCCTCCAGACCGAGGTCGAGGTCCGAGGCTAGAGCCTCCTTGGGTCATCTGTCGGCCGCACCCGCCCCCCCTCCGGACCCGGCCCGATGGTGGCGCGCCGCTCCCCTGGCGGGCATCTGGCTCCTTCTCGTGACCACCCTCTCCCTGCGGGGCCACGTGCCCCTGACCTACGACGAGGCCTGGAACTTCACCGACGTCGCCTCCCACGGGGTCGTCTACGTGATCAGCCACTACCCCAATCCGAACAACCACGTGGCCTTCACCGCCCTGCAGGCGATCTCGTTGCCGGCGACGCTCGTGGAGACCTGGCCCCCGCTCTTGCGGATCCCAAACCTGCTGGTGGGCGCGGCCCTCCTCGCCCTACTCGTCCGGGTCCTGGGCCAGGGCACGGGGCCCGTGACCGCCACCCTCATCGCCCTCTGCGCGCTCCTTTCCGCTCCCCTCTTCACCACCTACCTCCTGTTGGCCCGGGGCTATCTCCTAGGCACCCTCCTCCTCCTGGCCTCTCTGGTCTGGGCGGCGGAGGGGCGGTCTCTGGGGGGGACCGTGGTCCTGCTCGCCCTCGCGACCTGGACCGTGCCCACGTTTGGCTACGCGGTTCCGGGAGCCCTGGCCGGGGCGGCGCTTTGCGGGCGCGACCTTCGGCGCGCGGCCGTCGCGGTGTCCCTGGCCGGCCTGGCCTGCCTGGCCCTGGTTCTCCTGCTCTACGCTCCCGTCCTCCCCGCGATGCTCGCCCAGCGCCAGAGCTGGCGAGGGGCCGCGCTCCCCGGCCGGTTCTCTCTGGGCCTCCTCGGTCGTCTCGCGAATGTGCCGAGCACAGCCACGGGGGTGGGCGTCCTGCTCCTGGCCATGGGGGGGGCGGTCCTGGCCCGGCGGCGGCCTGACCGCTTCCGCGACCGGCTCCTCCTCCTCACCTTCGCCGCGGGGGCATCCTTCCTCCTCGTCGCGGAGACCCTGACCGCCCTCGGCCTGGCGGGCACGCCCTTCTGGCGAAACATCCTGTTCGCGCCGCTCTTCCTGGCCCTGGCCCTGGGTCTCGCGCTACCCGCCCTGCCCCGGGGAGGGCAGGTCCTGATCTGGGCGCTGCTCGTCTCCAACGCCGCTCTCGGCGTGCGGGACCTCGGCACGAGCTTCGTGACGGGAAGCCCGGCCGAGTACCGGGCCCTTCGGGCCCTCGGCCCCACCGGCATCGAGCGTGCCCTGGAGGCAGGAGCGCCCTTCTTCAACGTTCGCTGCGACCGCCTGGCCGAGGCCGTCTGCCAGGCCTATGCGGCCCACTTGCCCGGACTCTCGTTCGGCCCCGCGGAGTCGGGCTCGCTCCCCTGCTTGGCGGGGGGCGCCCCCCCGCCCGACGGGCTCGGGATCGCGGTCTCCACGGGCGGGGGCCGCCGGCAGCTCTGCTACTGAGGCCGTGGCCTCGCACGGGCCTCGCCGCGCCTTCAGACCGCCGCCGGGCCTCGCTTCTTGCGTGCCCGGCGGGCCACGTCCTTGATGAGCTTGACCGCGCCCGCAGCATCGGACTCGGCGGGGTCCGCCTCCGGCAGGGGCTCGTCGATCGGCTCGAACTCGAGACCCTCTTCCGGCTCCAGGGGCTCGCGCAGGGACGCAGCAAAAGCTCGCACCGGCTCGAGCTCGTCCATCGCGGACCGGAAGCGCTCGGCCAGGAGCTGGGCCAGAGCGATCGTGAGCTTGGCGAAAAGGGCGGGATCCCCCTTCACGAGATCGAGCAGCCCCTCCCGGGTCAGCCGACGAAGACGGCAGGCACCCTGCGCGCGCACGTGGTGGGTGCGGGGCCGGCCGTCCACGAAGCCCACCTCGCCCACGACGCCCCCCGGGCCTACGGAGGCCAGGACGACGACTTCGCCCATCACCTCGTCGAAGACCTCGATTTGCCCTTCCTCGACCACGAGGAGGCTTCGCGACGGGCTCCCCTTCTGAAAGATGAGGTCTCCGGACTCGGCCGTGCAGGGCTCCATGGCCGCGAGGAGGCGCGCGTGCTCCTCGTCCGTGAGGGTGCCCACGAGATCCCCCACGCGAAGGGCGGGCCACCAGCTCTCCACTTGGTCCCCCTCGGAAAATCGGGGGCCGGCCAGCCCCGGCCGCGCCCTACCGCCCGGCTCGACGGACGCGGCCAGTGCTCCGCGCGCCCGCCTGCGCCCCCGGAAGCGGCTTCCGGCTCGACGCCGGGATCATAGCACGCCCCCTTCGGTCACAACCCCCGCGCCGAGAGCCAGCTCAGGACCGCGTCCTGGACCTCGGCCCGAATGTCCTCCGGGAGTCGCCCCGAGCGCTTGCGCACCGCGAAGGAATGGTCCCCGTCCTCGATGCGATGGAGGGAGGCCCGGTCGCCCAGACGCGCGAGCAGACCCTCCAGGAGGTCCCAGCGCGCGAAGGCGTCGCGGGTTCCCTGGACGAAAAGCATAGGCGCGGTGACTCCGGGGAGGTGGCGGTCCCGCCGCATCTCCGGCCGGCCCGGCGGATGCAGCGGATAGGCGAGGAAGACCAGACCGTGGGCGGGGGCGCCCGCCGCCACCGCCTGGGAGGCGATCCGCCCGCCCATGGACCTCCCGCCGTGCACCAGCCGTGCCGCCCCCAGGACCCCCTGCGCATACTCCCCCACCGCGCGCGTGGTTGCTTCGAGCACGGGGGCCGGATCCGGAGCGCGCCCGCCCCGGTCCTTGTAGGGGAAGTTGAAAAGCACGGTCCGCCGACCGGAGGCGGCGAGGACCTCGGCCAGTTCCAGCAGGCGGGGGTGACGACGATCGCTTCCCGCCCCGTGACCGAGGACGACCGCGGTCGGGCCGGCGCCGTGGACCGACGCCGTGACCGCCCCCTCCCCGACGGGAATCCGGACCTCTTCCGTGCCCATGGCTCCGCCCAGGATAGCCGGGAAGAGCCGCCGCCGCTCTGGCCGGGTGGTACACTCGAAGAATCGTGTACGAGGCGTACTACGGCTTCGTGGAGAAGCCCTTCAACCTCACCCCCGACCCCAAGTACCTCTATCTGTCCCGGCGCCACGCCGAGGCCTTCGCCCACCTGGAGTTCGGCCGCCGCGAGCGGGGCGGCTTCATCCTCATCACGGGCGAGGTGGGAACAGGCAAGACCACCCTCGCCCGCTACTTCTTGGGGCGCCTGCCCGAGAACACCGCCACCGCGGTCGTCCTCTACCCGGCGCTGACCGCGGCCGAGCTGCTCCGCTCGATCCTCGAGGACCTGCACGTCCCCGCTCCCGGGACCTCCCTGAAGGAGCTGGTGGACACTCTCCACCGCTTCCTCCTGGATTCCCGCCCCCGGGGCCGCGAGGTGGTGCTCCTCATCGACGAGGCGCAGGACCTCTCGGCCGAGGTGCTGGAGCAGATCCGCCTCATCTCCAATCTGGAGACGGACACGGAGAAGCTGATCCAGATCGTGCTCATGGGGCAGTCGGAGCTGCAGGAGCTCCTGGCCCGCCGCGAGCTGCGGCAGCTCGCGCAGCGGGTGACCGCCCGCTACCACCTCTCGCCGCTCTCGCGTCCGGAGACGGAGGAATACGTCCGCCACCGCCTCTCCGTGGCCGGAGGCACGGGCAAGGTGACGTTCACCCCCGCCGCCCTACGTGCCGTCCATCGCCGGGCGGCCGGGATCCCCCGGCTCATCAACCTCATTTGCGACCGCTCGCTGCTCGCGGGCTTCGTCTCCGGGACGCGGGTGATCGAGGCCGGCATGGTGCGGCGAGCGGCGGACGAGGTGAAAGGTGATGGCCCCGCCCCCTGGCTCCCGTCCCGTGCCTACGCCCTCCTCGCGGGGGGCGTGGCCGTGGCCCTCGCGCTCGTGGTGACCCTGGCCGCGCCGCGGACCCTGCGCGCCCCCGAGCCGGAGGCGCCCCCCACCGCACCCGCCGCCGTCTCCCGCTTGGAGCCGGCGCTCCTGGCCATCCCCCACGACGCGTCCCGGGAGGCCGCCCTCTCCCAAGTGCAGGCCCAGTGGGGGAACGAGCCCCTCGAGAGGACCTCCCTGCGCACCCACCTGGACCAGGTGCGCCACCTCGACTTGCCGGTGATCCTCGAGATGTTCCACCCTTCCCGGCGGGACACCTGCTTCCTGGCCCTGCTCGGGCTGGAAGGGGGCACGGCCCTGGTGGCGGTGGGCACCGACTCTCCCTTCCGGGTCGGCGTCGCCGACCTGGACCGGCTCTGGACCCACGAGGCCATCTTCCTCTGGCGCGACTTCCAGGGCCTCGTTCGCCCGGAGGGGAGGGCGCGGACGGAAGCGTGGGCAAAGGACTCGCTGGCCCGCCTCGGCTATGCTGGTTCCGAGGCCGACTTGAGCACGGTGGTGGGCCGCTTCCAGCGCGACTCCGCCCTTATCGCCGACGGCGTGATCGGGAGTCGGACGCTCATGACCCTCTACAGCCTGGGACCCTACACCCGACCGCGGTTGAAGGCGTCCGTGCCCCGCCCCGGAGGCGCCTCGTGAGCCTCATCCTCGAGGCCCTGAAGAAGCTGGAGCGGGAGAAAGGGGTGCCGGAGCGCGGCTTCCTCGTCCTCGCCCACCTCCCCTGGGCGCGCTCCGGCAAGGCCGGGGCGCGGGCCGCGGGTCTGGTCGCGCTCGTCCTGGCTTTGGCCGCGGCCGCGTTCCTCCTGTGGCGTTTTCGGCCCGCGGCCCCCCGAGCCGTCGGGCCCACCCCGACCCCCACCCTCGCCGCCCTCCCCCCGCGGGTGGGAGTGCCTGTCCTTCCCTCTCCGACCGTGGCCCTCTCCGCCCCCGCGGCGACGGCACCGACCCCCTCCTCCGTCCACGCGCTCCCGCCTCCCCGCCCCCCCGAGGCCGCCGCCGAGTTCCGTCTCAACGCCATCACGGTGCAGGACGGCCACCCGGTGGCGGTGCTCAACGACCGGATCGTCCGCGAAGGGGACAGTTTCGAGGGCGTGCGCGTCCTCCGCATCGGGGAGACGGAGGTCGAGATCGAGGTGAAGGGGGAGCGTCGGGTCATCCGGTTCTGAGGATCGCCCATGCACCTGCGCAACCACACGCCCCTGAGCCTGGCCTCGCTCTGGCCCGACCTAGGGATCGACCCCGGGGTGTCCCGGCGGGTCGTGAGCCGGCTGGTCTGGGAAGACGGGGATGACCTTGCGGGCGTGCGGGGGCTGTCGAAGACCCTGGCCCGCGAGCTCCTCACCCGCGGCCGCACCACCCGGCTGGAGGTGCTCGATCGGCGGCAGAGCGCGGTCGATCCCTTCGTGAAGTACCTCTTCCGGTCCCCGGATGGCCATTCCTTCGAGACCGTCCGCATCCCTCTGGATCGGCCGCGCTGGAGCGTGTGCGTCTCCTCGCAGGCCGGATGCGCCTTGGCCTGCACGTTTTGCGAGACCGGTCGCCTCGGCTTCGCCCGCAACCTGGAGCCTTGGGAGATCGTGGAGCAGGTCCTGACCGTGCGCCGCGAGTCCCCGGAGCGACCGGTGACCGGGGTCGTCTTCCAGGGACAGGGCGAGCCCTTCCAGAACTACGAGAACGTGATGCGGGCGGCCGAGATCCTGCGCGATCCCTCGGGGGGGCGCATCCGCGGCGACCGCATCACGATCTCCACCGTCGGCCTCCTCCCCCAGATCGAGCGCTACACGGACGAGGGGCATCCCTACCGGTTGATCCTCTCCCTCACCTCCGCCTTTTCCGAGAAGCGGGCCCAGCTCGTGCCTCTGACCCGCCGCTACGACGTGCCCGCCCTGGCCGGGGCCATGCGGCGGCATGCCGCCGTCCGGGGGGGGCCGGTGAGCCTGGCCTGGGTCCTGATGGCGGGAATCAACTCCGGAGCCGACGAGGCACGGGAGCTGGCCCGGCTCTTCGCGGGCGTCCCCCTGCGGCTCTCCGTGATCGACGTGAACGATCCCGAAGGCCGCTTCCGGCGTGCCGACGCCGAGGAGCGCGGCCGGTTCCTTTCCGCCCTGGCCGCAAACCGCATCCCCTTCGTCCGCCGCTATTCCGGCGGCCCCGACATCCACGCCGCCTGCGGGATGCTTGCCTCCCGGGCCAGCGGCGGCCGGGCCCTCGCCGGGCCGGAGCCGGCCTGACCGCGCGGGTCCGCCGCGCCGACGAGCCGGGCGCGATCGCGGACGCGGCCGCCGTCCTGAGGGGCGGGGGGGTGGTGGCCTTCCCCACGGAGACGGTCTACGGCCTGGGGGCCAGCGTCTTCGATCCGCGGGCGGTGGCCCGCGTCTTCGAGGTCAAGGCCCGGCCCTCGTTCGACCCCTTGATCGCCCACGTGGCGGACGCGGAGGCGGTCTCGCGGGTGGCCACAACCGCCGACCCCCGGGTGGCGCGGCTGGGCGCGCGCTTCTGGCCGGGTCCCCTGACCCTGGTCCTGCCCCGGCTGCCCTCCGTACCCGACCTCGTCACCGCCGGCCTGGAGACGGTGGGCGTGCGCGTGCCCGACCACCCCGCGGCCCGCGCCCTCATCCGAGAGGCGGGCACACCGCTTGCCGCCCCCAGCGCCAACCCCTTCGGCTACGTGAGCCCCACCACCGCCGCCCACGTGGCGGAGCAGCTCGGGGAGGGGGTCGACCTCATCCTGGACGGTGGGCCCTGCCGGGTGGGGCTGGAGTCGACCATCCTCGGGCTCACGGTCGAGCCGCCGTGCCTCCTGCGGCCGGGCGCGGTCAGTCGGGAGGACCTGGAATCGGCCCTGGGCCAGACGATTGAACTAGCCGGTCCGACCGACCGGCCCACCGCCCCCGGCCAGCTCCTCCGCCACTACGCCACCCGCACGCCGCTTACGATCCTGACCGGTCACGCGGGAGCGCCGCCGTTCGGAGCGGGTCGGGTGGGCCTGCTCGCTTTCGCGCACGCGCCTAAGGGCGCTTCCTACGCGGCGGTGGAGGTGCTGGCGCCGGACGGCCAGGGCACGACCGCCGCCGCCAACCTCTTTGCCGCTCTGCGTCGGCTCGATGCCCTCGGCCTCGACATCCTCCTCGCCGAGCCCTGCCCCGAGACCGGGATCGGCCGCGCCATCATGGACCGGCTCCGGCGCTGCGCGGCCCCGCGCCCCTGACCCCGCGCGGCGGCCGCAAGGCGGCGCTGCCCTCGGATCCGAGATCGGGCCCCCGGGTCGGCCCGAGACGAGGTCAGCCCCGACCGGCCCGCCTCGCAAAGGCCGCGTGGCGGGGATTCCACTGGTAGGTCACACCCTCCACCGCGAGCTGGAAGTTCGAGGCCCCCCGCCCGTGCCGGCGGTGGGCGTGCCGGATCTCGGCATCGCTCATGACGGGCCCGTGGTGTCCGGCCAGCACGAGCACGCGCGGGTGGGCGCGCGCCATCAGCGAGGCGTGCTCCTGGGAGCCGTGCCCGTGCTCCTGGTGCTGGATGTCCGGGAAATGGGCATCGTAAACGGCGAGGTGGGCCTCGCCCAGGAGGGCCCGCTCCACGGCCTGGGTTCGGCGGTTGGGCTCGTGGTCACAGAGGTAGGCCACGGTGGCGCCGTCGGGGGCGGTGAGCTGGTAGCCCAGGGTGTCGAGAGCCCAGACGGAGCGGCCGGCCCCGCTGTAGTGACGCAGGGGCTGGGTCACGAGCCGCCAGTCCCCGAAGCGCCGCCGCTCCCCCGGCTTCAGGGTCTGGTAGCGCACGCCTCTCACCGTGCCCGCCCCCAGAAGCTCCAGGGCCACGTAGAGGGGATGGCCATAGGCGGTGCGGATCGCGCGCAGGGCTTGCGTCGACCCCAGGACGCGGATGTCGAGCCCATTCCCCTTCTCCCAGAACCAGTCCGCGTCCTTCAGGCCCTCCCAGTGATCGAGGTGGGCGTGGCTCACGAGCACGTGCACGTTGCGGACCACCGCGAAGCGGGCCCGTCGCTTCATCGCCCAGCCGAGGGCGGCCAAGCCGCGTCCCGCGTCCAGGAGGAAGAGGTCCTCCCCGTGGAGGACGGAGTAGCAGGACGTGTTGTTGGCGATTCGGGAGCGGCGGGGGAGGAGGCTGCGCGATCCGCGGCTACCCCACACGTCGAACTGGGTGGGGCGGACGGTTCTTTTCCGCGCGGTCACTCTCCTCATGGGTCGGTCATGGGCGCTTCCGTCGCATCCTATCAAAAATCGGTTCCCAAGCGGGCCCGCCCCCGTCGCGGCGGCCAAAGGGCCGCGGCCAGTATCCCCGAGCGGATACCGTGGAGTAAACTCCGGGGCCGTCATGCCCGCGCGCGCCAAAACCCGCTGGCTTGCTCGCATCGTGGCCTTCACCGCCACCCTGCTCGCCCTCTGGGTCGTCCTCGCGCCCCGTCCGCCCGCGCGGCCCTCGCCCCGTCTGGCCGCCGCCGCCCTGCGGCACGACGTCCGCATCCTGCGCGACAGCTGGGGCGTACCCCACGTGTTCGGCAAGACCGACGCCGACGCGGCCTATGGCCTGGCTTGGGCCCACGCCGAGGACGACTTCCCCACCATCCAGGGTGCGCTCCTGGCCGCCCGCGGCCGGCTGGCCTCCGTTTTCGGCCCCCCCGCTGCGCCCAACGACTACATGGTGGCCCTGCTCAGGGTCTGGGACGTGGTCGAGGCGAGATACGAAAAGGACCTCTCGCCGGAGGCGCGCGCGATCTGCGAGGCCTACGCGGACGGCATCAACCACTACGCCGCCCTCCACCCCGGGGCCGCCCTTCCCGGCCTCTACCCGGTGCGGGGGCAGGACGTGGTGGCCGGCTTCGTCCACAAGCTGCCGCTCTTCTTCGGCCTGGACCGGGTGCTGGGCGGGCTCTTCGGACCGACGCGCCCCGAGGCCCCCTCCCGCCGCGCGCGGGCGGATCCTCCGGGGGAGAACGAGGCCGCGCTGGGATCCAATACGATCGCGGTCGCCCCCCGCCGCTCGGCCGATGGCTACACGAGGCTGGCCGTGAACTCCCACCAGCCGTGGGCGGGTCCCGTCGCCTGGTACGAGGTGCACCTCAGAAGCGAGCAGGGTTGGGACATGGTGGGCGGGGTATTCCCGGGGGCGCCGGTCGTCCTCCACGGCCACAACCGCGACCTGGGCTGGGCCCACACCGTGAACCGGCCCCGCCTCATCGACGTCTACCTCCTGGAAACGAACCCCAGAAACCGCAACCAGTACCGCTTCGACGGGGCCTGGCGGGAACTCGAGGTGCGCACGGTGCCGATCGAGGTGAAGCTCTTCGGGCCTCTTCACTGGACGTTCTGGCGCGAGACCCTGTGGTCCGTCCACGGGCCGGTGGTGCGGCGACCCCACGGCACCTACGCGATCCGCTTCGCGGGCATGGGTGAGGTCCGGCAAGTGGAGCAGTGGTACCGCATGAACCGGGCGCGCAGCCTGGAGGAGTGGCACGGGGCCATGAGGATGGGCGCCCTGCCCATGTTCAACTGCGGTTACGCGGACCGCGAGGGCAACATCGAGTACGTCTACAACGCACGCCTGCCCCTCCGCGGGGAGACCGACGGCGGGGAGGGCTATCTCGCCGGCGACACCTCGGCCACTCTCTGGACGGAGTACCTTCCCTTCGACGAGTTGCCCCGGGTGACCAATCCCCCCTCGGGCTTCGTCATCAACTCCAACAGCTCCCCCTTCCAGGCCACCCTCGGCCCCGGCAACCCGGACCCCGCGCGTTACCCTCCAAGCCTCGGGATCGAGACGCACCTGACCAACCGCGCGCGGCGGGCCCTCGAGCTCTTCGGGGGAGACAGCTCCGTGACCCGGGAGGCCTTCGACCGCTACAAGTTCGACACCGCTTATTCTCCCGACTCGACGACCGCCCGCCGCTTCCACGAGATCGTGGACGGCCGCCTTCCCGACGACCCGCTCCTGCGGGAGGCGGCCGACCTCCTGCGGCGCTGGAACCTGGACACGGATCCCGCGAACCCCGCGGCCGCCCTCGCCCTGCTGACGCTCCGGCCCGGGGACGCCGACCAACCGCCGCCCCTCGAGCGCTTCGCGCTCCTGGCCCGCCTGGAAGAGGCGGCCCGAACTCTAAGGCAGACGTACGGACGCCTGGACGTGCCCTGGGGCGAGGTCCACCGCCTGCGCCGCGGGACGGTGGACTTGCCGGTGGGGGGCGGTCCGGACACCCTCCACGCGGTCTATGCCCGCCCGGCCGCGGATGGGCGACTCGTGGGCTGGGCGGGCGACAGCTACGTCCTGCAGGTGGAGTGGGACCCCGCGGGCCGAGTCCGCTCGCGCAGCATCCACCAGTACGGAAGCGCCACCCTCGACGAGCGATCGCCCCACTACGCCGACCAGGCCCCGCTCTTCGTGCGGCGGGAGCTGAAGCCCGTGTGGCTGAACGAGGCCGAGATTCGGGAGCACCTGGAGCGGGAGTACCGGCCGGGGCAGGAGACCTTCCCCGGGAGTCGTCCCCATGCCACCCCCTGAGGTGTCCCCTTCCCCTACCGCCGTCTTCGGGGCGGCTCCCGCCCCCCGCGGGCGCGCCCTCCGCCCCTGCCCTTCGAAGGACGCCCCCTCGCGCCGCTCCTCGATGCCGCCCACGCGGGGGCGGCGGCTTCGCCTAGGGCGTCCGGGCCCAGGGAGAGCGCGATGAGCGGCGACCGCGACGCCCTCAGCGAGCAGATCCACCTCTTGGGCGACCTCCTCGGCCAGACCCTTGTGGAGCAGGAGGGCCAGCCCCTCTTCGACCTCGTGGAGGAGATCCGGGCCCTGGCCAAGGCCCACCGCGGAGGCGACGGCGCGGCCGGCGAGCGGCTGCTCCGGAGGGTGGAGGCCCTGCCCCTGGCGGAGGCGCGGGGGGTGGTCAAGGCCTTCGCCTCCTACTTCCAGCTCGTGAACCTGGCCGAGGAAGAGGAACGGGTGCGGGTCCTGCGCCGCCGGGCCCGCGAAGCCCACGCCCACGGCGATTCCGTGGCGGAGACGGTCCCCGCCGCCATCCGTGAGCTCCACGCGCAGGGCCTCTCCCCGGAGGAGATGCAAGCCCTCCTGCGCGACCTCCTGGTCATGCCCGTCTTCACCGCCCACCCCACCGAGGCCAAGCGCCGCACCGTCCTCACCAAGCTCGGCCGCATCGCGGAGGCCCTGCACACGCTCGACTTCCACTCCCCCACTCCCGAGGAGTCGGAGGCACTCCTGAGCCTTCTCCGCGAAGAGATCGTGTCCCTCTGGCAAACGGAAGAGACCCGCGCCTACCGCCCGAGCGTCCTCGACGAGGTGCGCAACGGCCTCTACTACTTCGAGGCCACGCTCTTCGACTTAGCCCCCGAGATCCCGGCCCGGCTGCGGCGGGCCCTCAATCAGTACTACCCCGGCCACTCCTTCGCGGTGCCGAACTTCCTGCGGTTCGGGAGCTGGATCGGCGGCGACCGCGACGGCAACCCTTTGGTCACTCCGCGGGCAAGCGAGGAGACCCTTCGCGAACATAAGGCGGCAGCGCTCCGCCTCCACCTGCGGGCCCTCGAGCGCATGCATGGCCACCTGAGCACGGCCGAGCGCTACGGGGTGAGCCCCGAGCTAAGGATCAGCCTCGAGAGGGACGCCGCCCTCTTCCCGGAGGCCGCGGAGCGGGCCGCCCAGCGCTATCGCCGGCAGCCCTACCGCCAGAAGCTGGCCCTCGTCTACCGCAAGCTCGCCGCCACCCTGGAGGCCAGCCAGCGCCCTTGGCGGATCGACCACCGTCCCCGGCCGGGGACTTACGCCGGCGCCGACGAGTTCGGGGCCGACCTCCGTCTTCTCCAGGACAGTCTGCGCACGCACGGGGGAAGCCGGCTCGCGGAAGGCCGCCTGGCCACCCTCGCGGCCCAGGTCGCGATCTTCGGGTTCCACCTGGCCACCCTCGACCTCCGCCAGCACGCCGAGCGGCACACGAGCGCGCTCTCGGAGATCTTCCAGCGCTACGCCGTCGCGGACGCGTTCGGAGCCGGGCGGGAAGAGGCCAAGGTCCAGCTCCTGACCGCGGAGCTCCTGAACCCCCGGCCCCTCACTCCCGCCCGCCTCGACTTCAGCGAGGCCACGAGCGAAACGCTGGAGCTCTTCCGGCTGGTGCGCCGAGCCCACGAGCGCATGGGAGCGGCCGCCATCGACAGCTACATCATCAGCATGACGCGGGACGCGAGCGACCTCCTGGCCGCGCTCCTCCTGGCCAAGGACGCGGGGGTGGCCGACGCCCTCGACGTGGTCCCCCTCTTCGAGACGGTGGCCGACCTGCACGCCGCCCCCCAGACCATGGAACGGCTGTTCAAAAACCCCGCCTATGACCGCCACCTCCAGGCCCGCGGGCGCGCCCAGGCAATCATGATCGGCTACAGCGACTCCAATAAAGACGCGGGCTACCTGACCGCGAACTGGGAGCTGCACCTGGCCCAGCGCGCCCTGGCCGCCCTCTGCGCCCGCCACGGGGTGACCCTCACCCTCTTCCACGGCCGGGGCGGCTCCGTGGGCCGCGGGGGTGGACCCACCAATCGGGCCATCCTCGCCCAGCCCCCGGAATCGGTGGGGAGCCGGCTCAAGCTCACGGAGCAGGGGGAGGCCATTACCACCCGCTACGCCAACCCCCATCTGGCCCGGCGGCACCTGGAGCAGCTGGTCCACGCCGTGCTCGTGACCAGCGGCAAGCGGTCGAGGACGAGCAGCCCCTCGCGGGGGGGGGCTTGGCAGGAGGCCCTGGACGCCCTCGCGCCCCGGGCCGAGCAGGCCTATCGATCGCTCGTCCACGGCTCGCCCGCGATCCTGCGCTACTTCCGCGCGGCCACGCCCGTGGACGAAATCGGGGAGCTCAACATCGGGAGCCGCCCCGCCCGGCGTCACCCCGGAGAGGGCATCGCCGACTTAAGGGCCATCCCTTGGGTCTTCGCCTGGACGCAGAGCCGGCTCACCCTGCCCGGCTGGTACGGTCTGGGCGCGGCCCTCGAGGCCTGGGCCCAGACCGGCGCGGAGTGGGAGTTGCTGGGGGCCATGTACCGGGAGTGGACGTTCTTCCGAACCCTCGTCGACAACGCGCAGGTCTCCCTCCGCAAGGCCGACCTCCTGATCGCGGACGTCTACGCCGGCCTGGCCGACCCCGAGACGCGGAGGGAGATCTTTCCCCTCCTGCGCGCCGAGTACGAGCGGACGGAGGCCGCCCTCCGCCGGCTCACCGGCCAGGTGGACCTGCTGGACCACGAGCCCTGGCTGCAGCGCTCCATCCGCGTCCGCAACCCCTACATCGATCCCATGAACTACATCCAGGTGGCGCTCCTGCGCCGGCTGCGCAGCGCACCCGGGGGGCCAGAGGCGGACGCGCTCAAGGAGGCGGTGCTCCTCAGCGTCAACGGGATTGCGGCCGGGCTGCGGAACACGGGGTGAGAGCCTAGGGCTCACCGGCACTTGACGAGGCGGGCCCGCCCCCCGAGGGTCAGGTGGAAAGGACCCAAGGAGGGGCCCTCCTCGAGGGCGATCTCCAAGACCAGGTTCGTGCCCTCGCTCGACCCACGGTAGAGGGCGGGAGCGCCGCCCTCGGCTTCGTCCTTGCGGGTGGGGCCACCGTGCTCGCGGACGAAGCGACCCTTGGCTTCGAACCGACCTCTCTCGTCCAGGACCATGGCCTCGCCTATGCTCCCGTGGGCGCAATCGAACTCCAGGAGGGCCCCCGTCTCCCCCACCGACATGCGCACGTGCTGTCCGCCCCACTCTCCGCTCGCCAGGCGCGTCCCGGCCTCCGCCCCGGGAGGGGGGAATAGGCCGCCGAGCACGAGCAGGGCCGCGAGCACCCTTCTGCCACCGATCGCGGTCATGTCCTTCAAGATACGTCCGCCGCGTGCTTTTATTCAATTCATTCAATTTTTTGTTGACAGGACGACGGGGCGGGCTGAAAATCCCCCGACTTAGTTGAGAGTTGCTGCGGGCCAGCCAACGAAGTGGGGTCCGCGAGGTTCTTCCGGGCCCGTCCGGGGTTTCTAGCGGACAGGGGGTCTTGCGGGAGTGCACGTCGTTCGCCGTCTTCCCCCAGAAAAGCGCGATGTGAGCGGGCCCACCGCCGGCCCGCCACCCAGGGGCGTAGCGTCCGCACACCTTCCCCGCCGGCAGGGCTCTCGGCGGGGGTCAACGACACTCCAGACTGCGAGGGGGCAGGAGATATGAGGAGAACCGCCGGACTACTCGTGGGAGGGGGCCTGGGTCTTTGCGCGTTGGCCCTCATGTCCTCGGACGGTCCCGCTCGCGCCGCCCAGAACACGACCCATCCGATCAAGCGGATGACAAATCCCGCGTTCCTCAGCCCCGATCACTTCGACCAGTCGCCCCCGCTCCGGGAGATGCCGGAGATCGCCCCCAACTGGGCCGAGCTGGACCGGCACGAGGTGAAGCGGTGGGCCCACCAGCATCCCCTGCTCACCCCCGCGCAGCTCATGCTCTTCGCCGACCCCGCCCGCCAAGCCGCCCTGACGAGCGCGATCACGCCCGCCCTCAGCGCGAGCGCCGGTCTGAATTTCGACGGTGTGGGCGTTCCAAGCTACACCCCCACGGGAGCCCCCCCGGACACCGAAGGCGCGGTGGGCGCGACCCAGTACGTCCAATGGGTCAACACCGCTTTCGCCGTCTTCAATAAGTCCACGGGCGCGGTGATTTACGGCCCCGTGGCTGGCAACACGGTCTGGCAGGGCTTCGGAGGGTCGTGCGAGACGGACAACGACGGCGATCCCATCGTTATGTACGACAAGGCCGCCAACCGCTGGCTGATGATGCAGTTCGCCGTCACCGGCGGCCCGCCCTATTATCAGTGCGTCGCCGTTTCCACGACTTCCGATGCGACCGGAACCTGGAACCGCTACTCCTACCAGTTCGCCGACTTCAACGACTATCCGAAGGGCGGCGTCTGGCCCGACGCCTACTACGTCACCTACAACATGTTCGCGGGAGGGGTGACCTTCAGCGGCGCCCAGGTCTGCGCAATGGACCGCAGCGCCATGCTGAACGGCACCGCCGCCACCCAGCAATGCTTTCAGCTCTCCTCGAACTACGGGGGGCTCCTGCCCGGGGACCTGGACGGCGCAACCCCGCCTCCCGTCGGTTCCCCCGAGTACGTGCTGGCCTTCGACGACGTGAGTCTCAGCGCGCTCAACCTCTGGAAGTTCCACGTCGACTGGACGACCCCCAGCAACTCCACCCTCACCGGCCCCACCAGCCTGCCCGTGGCCGCTTTCGCCGAGGCCTGCAACGGTGGCACCTGCATCCCTCAGGCCGGCACGTCGCAGCAGGTCGACTCGCTCGCCGATCGAATGATGTACCGCCTGGCTTATCGCAACTTCGGCGATCACGAGGCGCTGGTCACGAATCACTCCGTCACCTCCGCCGGCGTCTCCGGCGTCCGCTGGTATGAGATCCGTTCCCCGGGGGGGACACCCGCCGTCACCCAGCAGTCCACGTTCCAGCCCGACGCCACCTACCGCTGGATGGGCAGCGTCGCCATGGACCACGTCGGCAACATGCTCCTCGGCTACAGCGCCTCCAGCTCCTCGCTCCATCCCAGCGTCCGGGTCACGGGTCGACTCTCCACCGACCCCCTGAACACCCTGCAAGCGGAAACCGTGGTCGTCACCGGCAACGGATCGCAGAGCGGGCAAAGCCTCACCCGCTGGGGCGACTACAGCGCCATGCAGATCGACCCCGCGGACGACTGCACCTTCTGGTACACGCAGGAGTACGAGCAGAGCACGGGGGCTTTCAACTGGAGCACGCGCATCGCGACGTTCAAGTTCCCCTCCTGCGCGACCACCGCCACCCCCGACTTCTCGGTCTCGGACTCGCCCGGCTCGGTCACCGTGGCCCAGGGGGGGAGCGGGACCAGCACCATCACTGTGGGCAGCCTGAACGGCTTCAGCTCCGCGGTCTCCCTCTCCGCGAGCGGGGTGCCGAGCGGGGTCACGGCGTCCTTCTCGCCGGGCTCGGTCACGCCTCCCGCCAACGGCAGCGGGGCGTCCACCCTCACCCTGACCGCCTCCTCTTCGGCCACCACGGGCACCGCGGTCGTGACCGTGACCGGGACCTCGGGGTCGACCACCCACTCCGCCACCGTCAGCCTCACCGTGACCGCGGCCCCCGACTTCTCGGTGTCCGCCTCGCCCGGCTCGGTCACCGTGGCCCAAGGGGGGAGCGGGACCAGCACCATCACCGTGGGCAGCCTGAATGGCTTTAGCTCCGCGGTCTCCCTCTCCGCGAGCGGGGTGCCGAGCGGAGTCACGGCCTCCTTCTCGCCGGTCTCGGTCACGCCCCCCGCCAACGGCAGCGGGGCGTCCACCCTCACCCTGACTGCCTCCTCCTCGGCCACCACGGGCACCGCGGTCCTGACCGTGACCGGGACCTCGGGGTCGACCACCCACACCACCACCGTCAGCCTCACCGTGGCCGCGGCCCCCAACTTCTCGGTGTCGGCCTCGCCCAGCTCGGTCACCGTCGCCCAAGGGGGGAGCGGGACCAGCACCATCACCGTGGGCAGCCTGAACGGCTTCAGCTCCGCGGTATCCCTCTCCGCGAGCGGAGTGCCGAGCGGGGTCACGGCCTCCTTCTCGCCGGTCTCGGTCACGCCTCCCGCCAACGGCAGCGGGGCGTCCACCCTCACCCTGACCGCCTCCTCTTCGGCCACCACGGGCACGGCGGTCGTGACCGTGACCGGCACCTCCGGGTCGACCACTCATTCCACTACCGTCAGCATCACCGTGACCACGGCCCCCAACTTCTCGGTGTCGGCCTCACCCAGCTCGGTCACCGTCGCCCAGGGGGGCAGCGGGACCAGCACCATCACCGTGGGCAGCCTGAACGGCTTCAACTCCGCGGTCTCCCTCTCCGCGAGCGGGGTGCCGAGCGGGGTCACGGCCTCCTTCTCGCCGGGCTCGGTCACGCCCCCCGCCAACGGCAGCGGGGCGTCCACCCTCACCCTGACTGCCTCCTCCTCGGCCACCACGGGCACCGCGGTCGTGACCGTGACCGGGACCTCAGGGTCGACCACTCATTCCGCGACCGTGAACCTCACCGTGACCGCGGCCCCCGACTTCTCGGTGTCGGCTTCGCCCAGCTCGGTCACCGTCGTCCAGGGGGGGAGCAGCCCGAGCACCATCACCGTGGGGAGCCTGAACGGCTTCAGCTCCGCGGCCTCCCTCTCCGCTACCGGCCAACCGGGCGGGGTGACGGCCTCCTTCTCGCCCGCCTCCGTGACGCCCCCCGCCAACGGCAGCGCCCCCTCCACCTTGACCCTCTCCGCCTCCGTCAGCGCCGCCGTCGGCACCTACACCGTGACCGCCACCGGCACCTCCGGCTCGACCAGCCACAGCGCCACCATCACCCTGACCATCACCAGCCCCGGCGGGGCTTTGACCGCCACCTACGACCCCACCCTCAAGGCGCCGAAGTGCGCCTCCGTGGGCAACTCCTGCGACTCCGGCCCCTCGCTGCTCCTGGGTCGCGACAGCATGTCCGGCGGGGCGGAGCCGAACCAGCCCAACAACGTCAACAGCTCGTGCGCGGACGGCACCTCCGGGACCTTCCACTCCGACGAGTCCAACGATCGGATCGTGGTGGCCACCACGGACGGCAGCGCCTTCGCCCCCGGCAAGACGGTGAAGGTCACGGCTACGGTGTGGGCGTGGAACACCGGATCCTCGGACGCTCTCGATCTCTACTATGCGGCCGACGCCACCAGCCCGACCTGGACGCCCATCCAGACCAGCATCGTCCCCACCGCGGGCGGGGCCCAGGCGCTCTCCGCGACCTACACCCTGCCCACGGGCGGCAGCCTGCAGGCGGTGCGCGCCAACTTCCGCTACTTGGGTAGCGCCTCTCCCTGCAGCGGCGGGTCCTACGACGAAGCCGACGACTTGATCTTCGCAGTGGGCGCGGGTAGTCCCGACTTCACGATCGCGGCCTCCCCGGCGTCGGTCACCGTGACCCAGGGCGGGAGCGGGACCAGCACCCTCACCGTCGCCAGCCTTGGCGGATTCAGCTCCGCCACCAGCCTGAGCGCATCCGGGCTCCCGAGCGGCGTGACCGCCGCTTTCTCCGCGACGCCGGTGACGCCGCCCGCCAACGGCAGCGCCACCTCCACCTTGACCTTGACCGCCTCCGCTTCCGCGACCACGGGGCCGGCGACGGTGACCCTAAGCGCGATCTCCGGCTCGCTCACCCACAGCACGACCTTGAGTCTCACCGTCAACACCCCGGGGGGGGGACCGCAGAGCGCGGTCTACGACACCACCCTGAAAGCCCCGAAGTGCGCGACGGTGGGGAGCTCCTGCGACTCCGGAGCGTCGTTGCTCCTGGGCCGCGACAACATGTCCGGGGGCGCGGAGGCGCACCAACCCAACACCATCAACAACTCCTGCGCCGACGGGACCTCCGGAACCTTCCATTCCGACGAGTCCAACGACCGCATTGTCGTGGCCACCACGGACGGGAGCCCCCTGGCCCACGGCAAGACGGTGAAGATCACGGCCACGGTGTGGGCGTGGAGCACGGGGTCGTCCGACGCCCTCGACCTCTACTACGCGGCCAACGCCAGCAGCCCCACCTGGGTCTTCATCGCCACGATCGTCCCCCCTGCGGGCGGGGTCCAGAACCTATCCGCGACGTACACGCTGCCCACGGGCAGCCTGCAGGCGGTCCGCGCGAATTTCCGGTATCAGGGCCGCGCGTCGGCCTGTAGCACGGGCGCGTACGACGACCACGACGACTTGGTGTTCGCCGTGCAATAGTCGGGGTCGGGATCGAGTCGGGCCGAGCGGGCCGCGGATGGCCGGATCGGCCCTTCCTTATCTATTGCCCGGGCGGGGCTCTCTTACAACCGGGCCGCGCGGGCCAGGTGGTCGGCCAGCGCCTTCTCGGCCTCTTCGGGGAGGAAGCCGAAGGGTCCCATCTCCCCCTTGTAGAGAACGCGGCCTCCCACCCCCAGGACGTAGATCCTCTCCGGCCAGGCGGCAAAGGCTTTCTCGGCCGGGCCATCCATGGGGTCGATGGCCACGGGGATCCGGTACTTCAGGCGATCGACCAGGATTTTGGCCGCCGCCTGCCGGTCCTCGATCCGCCGCGGCTGCTTGAAGACGATCCCGTCCTTGACGTTGGACTCCATCGACCACTCGTCCTCGGGGTGGGCCTCCGTGATGTAGACGGTGAGGAACTGGGCGCGGTCGCGGTAGGCGTCGTAGATGCGATGAAGATCACCGATCTTCTTGCGGAAGGGCGGTCAGGTACAGCTCCCGAAGACCAGGACCAGAGGCTTCTCGCTCCAAAGCCCGGACAGCTGGACGGGGGAGCCTTCGAACATCTCGAGCTTGAGATCGGGTGCGGTCTGGCCGACGCTCAGGGCCCCCTCGGCGCGGCGATCGTACTTGTTGTAGCGGAGGATCCCCTTGCGGACGAGGTACATGTACGCCCCTGCCCCCCCCGCGACGACCGCCAGCCCCAAGGCCGTGCCCACCAGCAGGCTTCTCTTCGTTCTCTTATGCATGGCGCGCGGTAGTGTAACGTGAGAGGGGGGGCGGGGCCAGAGGGGGCCCTACCAGCCCAGCCCGGTGACCAGCAGCCCCACCGCGGCGATGAGCCCGCCCGCGACCGCGTCCCCGTAGCGGTCCAGCCAGCCCGCGCGGATCACGCTCACCCCCGCCCGTGCCGGCAGCACCAGGGCCACCATGGCGGCCAGGGTGGCGAGCTCGTAAACGATCACGATGGCGCCCAGACGCAGGGGGCCCCCGGGAGCGGCCGCCATCATCAGGGGCACGACGGCCACGCAGGGATCGGCGGAGAAGAGCAGGAACAGGCTGAAGACCGTGATCCCCGAGGGATCGTGGACGTGGTCGTAGTGGGAGTGAGCGTGGCCGTGGAGGCGCCGGCCGGCGGCCCGCCGGAGCCCCCAGGCCCCGTAGAGCAGGCCAAAGACCAGGAGAAGGATCCCTCCCACCGATTCCAGTCGGCGTCCGAAGGCCTCCAGCACCCGAAACCCGAGGAAGAGGCCGAGCAGGCCCAAGGCCACCGAGGTGGTGACATGGCCGAACCCGCACAGCAGGGTGACCCGGGCCGTGCGGGCGGCGGACCAGCCCCGGGCCCGCGCCACGGCCGCGAAGGGAACCCAGTGGTCGGGGGCCAAAGAATGAAGCGAGCCCACGGTGGCCGCCGCCACCGCCAGAGCCCCGAGCAGCCCCTCGCCCATCCTCCCTCCCCCGCTCGAACTCGAGCCCCCCCATCATGCCACGGTGATCGGGGTCGCGGTGCTCCTCTTGGCCCTTTGACGGAGTTTTACTTGACGAGTCATTGATTGATCCATTAAGTTCTCTGGCGTGGGCAGCATCGAGCGGGAGATCGGTCAGCGCCGTCCCTTCCCCTCCCCGTCCCAGGAGGGGGCGGTGGCCCTCCTTCGCACCGCGGACCTGCTGCGCCGCGCGCTGGCGGGGGTGGTGGACCCCCAGGGTATAACCCCCCAGCAATACAACGTGTTGCGCATCCTCCGCGGGGCGGGAAGCGAAGGCCTCCCCACCCTGGAGATCGCGGAGCGCATGATCGAGCAGGCCCCCGGGGTGACCCGGCTTCTCGACCGGCTCGAGGAGAAGGGCCTGGGGCGACGAGCGCGCTGCCCCCGTGACCGCCGCCGGGTACTCTGCCGCATCACCTCTTCCGGCCTCCGCCTGCTCGCCAACCTGGACCGGCCCATGAACGAGGCCACCGAGAGCTTCCTTCGTCCCCTGGGCATCACCCACACCCGCCGGCTCATACGCCTGCTGGACGTCATCCGGAACGGCGAGGCCGGCCCCCAACCCCCCATGCATTTAGACAAGGAGAGAAGATCATGATCCGCAAGCTTCCGACCCTGGCCGCATTCGTGCTGGCCGCTACCCCCGTCCTCGCCGCCGACACCTACAATGTCGACAAGAGCCACTCCGAGGCCGTGTTCCAGGTCCGCCATCTGGTGAACAAGGTGAGCGGCCGCTTCCGGGAATTCTCCGGGACCATCCACGCCGACCCCGCCAAGCCCGAACTCTCTTCGGTGGAGTTCACGATCAAGACGGCCAGCATCGACACCGCCAACGACAACCGCGACAAGGACCTGCGCTCCGCCAATTTCTTCGACGTCGAGAAGCTGCCCGAGATCACGTTCAAGAGCGCGAAGATCGTGGCCACCAGCAAGGACCACTACAACGTCTCGGGCACCCTCACCATCCACGGGGTCGCCAAAGACGTGGTGCTGCCCGTCACCTTCCTGGGCTTCGTCAAGGATCCCTGGGGCAACGAGAGGGCCGGCTTCGAGACCTCGACCACCCTCAACCGGAAGGACTACGGGATCATCTGGAACAAGCTCCTGGACAGCGGAGGGACGCTGCTCGGGGATGACGTCAGCGTGAGCATCAACCTGGAGACGGTCAAGCAGAAGGAGTCGGCCCCGGCCGCCAAGTAGTCGGGTGACGAGCCGGGCGGTCCCCCCGCCCGGCTCGGTTCCTCTCAGGGCTCGCGAACTCATCGCGCGGAAAAGGGTCTCAGTTCAAGTCCGCCCCCCCGAAGCGCTTGCGCACGGTGCTCGGGGCGCGGGTGAACATCGCGGCCGCGGTCGGCTCCCCCTAGGCCAACGCCCCCTCGCTCCCGGAGGGCCATCACGCCTCGAGGTTCACCGCAACAGGTCGTTGCCCCCCAGAAAGCATGGTGCCCCCCACCGCCTCCATCCGTTAGAACTCCCTAGATCCAGCCCAGCCGGCGCAGCGCGTGCCCAAGGCCCAGGCCCAGCCAGAGAAGGCCCACCAGCCGGAACAGCCACACCACGGTGAGAGTGCCGACCAGGGCCTGGATGTGGAGGGGGAAGGGCAGCCGCGGAGGCTCGGGCGAGGGCGAGTCGGCGGGCGAGGACAGCCAGCCCAACGGAAGCACGGTGAGGGCGACGCCGGCGCGGAAGAATGCCACCGCGTCGGCCGCGGTCAGGGGTCCGAGGCGGCCGCGGTCAGCGAGGAGAGCACCCGGCAGGAAGGCGACGAGCGTGCCGAGGATGCCGAGCCGAAGAAACCCCGCGTGGCGGCCGGCCCAGGCCAAGACCCCCTCCAGGCGCCGCGCGTGGGGGGGGCCGCAGGCACGCCAGGTCGTGATCCCGAGGGGCTCCGCGGCCTGCACGCTGGGACCGCTCGCCGCCGGTCCCCCGCACCAAAGGCACCGTGCCTGGGCCCGCCGCCGCGAGTAGGGGCGGGCGTAGAAGCGGTGCGTGACCACGAGGGCGGCTCCCAGGCCGAGGGAGGGGGCGAGGCCGAGGGGAGCTCGGGTGAAGAGCCAGAGCACGAGGGGGACGGGCAGGAAGAGGAGGAGGCCGGGGAGCCGCGAGACCACGCGCAACTGCTATCACCCGGGGCCCCCCCCTGACAAGCGGCGCCTCTCCGCGCCCCGGGCTAGAATCGGGCCCTCGGAGGTGAGTGTTGAGAAAGCTGCTCTACGCCCTGGCCGCTGCGCTTCCCTTCGCCCTTCCCCACGGGGCCGCCGCGGCGCCCCCGGCGGCCTGCGACCTGCTCCTCGCGGGCGGCCGCGTCGTGGACGGCACCGGCGCCCCCTGGTTCCAGGCCGATGTGTGCGTGCGCGGGGACCGCATCGCGGCGGTGGGCGATCTCGCCCGCCTGCCCGCCAGGCGCCGCATCGACGCCTCCCGACTGGTGGTGGCCCCCGGCTTCATCGACATGCTCGGCCAGTCCGAGTACAACGTGCTCGTCGACAACCGGGCCGCGAGCAAGATCACCCAGGGCATCACGACCGAGATCACGGGCGAGGGCACCTCCATCGCCCCCTTGAACGCCCGCATGATCGCCAACAACAAGGAGACCTACGCCCGCTACGGGGTGACGCCCGACTGGACGACCCTGGAGGGCTACTGGAGGGCGTTCGCGCGCGCGCGGCCCGCCATCAACTTGGGGACGTTCGTGGGGGCGGGAGGGGTGCGCGACTTCGTGATCGGGCAGGAGGAGCGGAAGGCCACCCCTTCCGAGCTCGCGGCCATGGAAGAGGCAGTGGCCCGGGCCATGGAGGAGGGCGCCCTCGGCCTCTCCACCTCCCTCCAGTACGTGCCCGATCGCTTCGCCTCCACGGAGGAGATCGTCAGCCTGGCCCGGGTGGCCGCCCGCTACGGGGGAAGCTACATCTCCCATCAGCGCTCGGAGTCGAGCCTCATCGACGAGAGCCTGGACGAGGTGTTCCGGGTGGCCCGCGAGGCCCGGATCCCGGCTCAGATCTACCATCTGAAGACCGCCTACCGGAAGAATTGGGGCCGGATGCCGGAGGTGCTGCAGCGCCTGGAACGGGCGCGGGCGCAGGGGCTGGACGTCTCCGCCGACCAGTATCCGTACCTCGCGGGCCAGAATGGCCTCGACGCCGGCCTGCCCCTCTGGGTGCGGGAGGGGGGCAAGGACAAGATGATCGCGCGCCTCCAGGATCCCTCCGTGCGGGAGCGGGTCAAGGCCGAGCTCGAGCGGGACGACCCGAGCTGGGAGAACCAGTACCTGGGCTCGGGGGGGGCCGCGAGCGTGCTCATCGTCAGCGTCGTGAACACGAGCCTCAAGAAGTACGAGGGGAAGACCCTGGAGCAGATCGGCAAGGAGGAGGCGAAGGACCCCCGGGACGTGATGATGGATCTGGTCATCGCCGACCGCGCCAACACCTCCAACGTCGTCTTCATCATGAGCGAGGAGGATGTCCGGACCGCCCTGCGTCACCCCCTGGTTTCGCTCTGCACCGACTCGGGGGCGGTGGCGGAGGACGGCATCTTCTCCGAGGAGAAGTCGCATCCCCGGGCCTGGGGCTCCGCCGCCCGCATCCTGGGGAAGTACGTTCGGGAGGAGAAACTCGTCCCCCTCGAGGAAGCCATCCGCAAGATGACGTCGCTGCCCGCCTCGCGGATGGGGCTCTCCGAGCGCGGGATCCTCCGGCCGGGGATGGCGGCGGACCTCGTGGCCTTCGATCCCCAGACCGTCCGCGACCGGGCGACCTTCGAGGACCCGCTGCACTACAGCGAAGGCATCCCCTACGTGGCCGTGAACGGCGAGCTCGTGGTCGACGGCGGGGCGATCACCGCCGCCCGGCCGGGCCGCGCCTTGAAGGGCCCCGGATATCGGGGCGCTCCTTGATCCGCGCATGAGCGTCCACCCCACCGCCATCCTGAGCCCGGGCGCCACCCTGGGACGGGGGGTCGTGCTCGGCCCCTACTGCGTGGTGGAGGACCAGGTGGTCATCGGGGAGGGGAGCGAGATCCGGGCCCACGCGGTGGTGAAGCGCTTCACGCACCTGGGCGCCGACAACACCGTGCACGAAGGCGCCGTCCTGGGAGGCGAGCCCCAGGACGTGGCCTTCGCGGGGGGCGAGTCCCGCCTCCGCATCGGGGACGGCAACCGCATCCGCGAGGGCGTGACCCTCCACCGCTCCAGCGCTCCCGGCGGGGCCACGGTCGTGGGCTCGGAATGCTTCCTCATGGCCTACGCCCATGTGGCCCACGACGATCGCATCGGGGATGGGGTCATCCTCGCCAACAACGTGGCCCTGGCCGGCCACGTCGAGATCGCGGATCGCGCCTTCCTCTCGGGGGGGGTGGTCGTTCATCAGTTCTGCCGCATCGGCCGCCTGGCCATGGTCGGGGGCAACGCCAAGATCGTGCAGGACTGCCTGCCCTTTGTGGTCACGGACGGGGCGCCGGGGCGGGCCCGCGGCCTCAACAGCGTGGGGCTCAGGCGGGCGGGGATCGGCCCGGCCCAGGTGCGGGCCCTCAAGGAGGGCTACCGACTCCTCCTCCGCTCTTCCTTGCCCCGAGAGGCCGCCCTGGAGCGGATGGCCGCGCTCTCGGATCCGCTCGTCGAGGAGATGATCGCGTTCGTGCGCTCGTCCCGCCGCGGCATCTCCGGGGAGGAGCGCGAGCGCGACGGGGGCTGAGCGGATCTTGTCAGGCCCGACCTTCCTGGGTAGACTGGCCGGGAAAGCAACAATCAAAGGAGAGCAAGCCGATGGGAAAGCGGATTTTCCTCTTCGTGGCCACGAACGTGGCCATCATCGTGACCCTGTCGATCGTCCTCCGGCTGCTCGGGGTGGCCGGCTACATCCACCCCGGGGGCGGCCTCAATTTCTTCGCCCTGGCCGTCGTCTGCACGGTGTGGGGCATGGGGGGGTCTTACATCTCCCTGCTGATGTCGCGCTGGGTGGCCAAGCGCGCGGTGGGGGTCGAACTCATCAACGGGCAGACCGGCAACGCGGAGCTCGACTGGCTTTTCAATACGGTCGGCAACCTGACCCGCCAGGCGAATTTGCCCATGCCCGAGGTGGGCACCTACGAATCCGAGGAGGTCAACGCCTTCGCCACCGGACCCAGCAAGACACGGAGCCTGGTGGCGGTCTCGAGCGGCCTCCTGCGCACCATGGACCATGCCCAGATCGAGGGCGTGCTCGGCCACGAGGTCACGCACATCGCCAACGGGGATATGGTCACCATGACCCTCATCCAAGGCGTGGTGAACGCCTTCGCCATGTTCTTCGCCCGCATCGTCGCCTTTTTCATCCGCCAGGCCATGGACTCGCGGATGGCGAACATGGTCGCCTTCCTGGTCCAGATCGTCCTCGAGATCGGCCTTAGCTTCCTGGGCCTTCTCATCATCCGCTGGTTCTCGAGGCAGCGCGAGTTCCGGGCGGACGCGGGGGGCGCCGTCCTGGCCGGGCGGGAGAACATGATCGGGGCGCTGCGGCGGCTCCAGGATAACCAGAAGCTCGTCGACAACACCCACCCCGCTCTGGCCAACTTCAAGATTGCCGGCGGCCCGGGCCTCCTGCTCGCCAGCCACCCGCCCCTGGAAGTACGGATCGCGGCCCTGGAGGCGGGGGCCCGCTGAGGGTCAGTCCAGCTCCACGGCCAGACCGGCGAGGAGCGCGGCCCGACGGGGCAGGTCGGGGACGATAACGTACTCATTGCGGGCATGGGCCCCTCCCCCCGCGGGGCCCAGCCCGTCCAAGGTGGGCAGGCCAGCGGCGGCGGTGAGGTTGCCGTCGGAGGCCCCCCCCACCCGCGCCGCGCCGAGCTCGAAGCGGAGGCCGAGGGCAATGCTCTTGGCCCGCGCGTAGAGGGCCTGGGAGGCGGGGGTGGGCTCCATGGGCGGCCGGTCGAACCCTCCCTCGGCGGCGATGAACACGCGGGGGTCGGCCGACCGATGCTCGCGGATGGCCGTCTCCACCCGCCTCGCCTCCTCCTTGGACCATACCCTCACGTCGACGGAAACGGTGGCCCTCTCGGGCACCACGTTGGTGACGGAGCCGGCCTGGGCCACGGTCGGGGTGACGCTCGTGCCCTGGGCGGCGTCGCCCAGGGTCTCCAGGAAGAGGACGAAGCGCGCCAGCTCGGCCAAAGCGGATGCCCCCTTCTCGGGATCGAGCCCGGCGTGGGCCGAGCGCCCGGTGAGCGACACCCGGAAGAGGCCGGTACCCTTGCGCGCGATCTTGACCGCCCCCTCCTGGGAGGGCTCCAGCACCAGCACCTGACGGTGGCGGCGGGCCACGCTCAGCAGGAGATCCCGGGAGGCCAGGGTGCCCACCTCCTCGTCGGGCACGAGCAGGAGCGAGACCGCGGGGGGATGGCGCTCCCGGCCCAGGGCGGCGAGCGCGGCCATGGCCACCACGATCCCCGCCTTCATGTCGAAGACGCCCGGGCCCTGGGCCCTCTCGCCCTGGACGCGGTAGGGGCTGGTGAGGAGGGAGCCGACCGGCCACACCGTGTCCAGGTGCCCGAGGAGGAGGGTCCGGCCGTCCCGCGGCCCCACCGAGGCCAGCAGCGCTTCCCCCCGGGGCGGACAGGGCCGGAGTTCGGCCCCGACCCCCCGCTCACGGAGACGGTCGCGGATCCACCCCGCGAGAAGAGAGACGCGGCCCGCGTCCTCGGAAGGGCTCTCCATGGAGACCAGGGCCTCGAGGTCGGCGCTCATGCGGGAGAGGGCCGGCTCGAACAGGCCCAACCAGTCCTTATCCATGCCCGCGGCTCCTCCGCCGGAAGGGAAAAGGGAATGATAGCCCTGCTTTCTCGTTCCGCGCGCGGGGGGCCGGGGAGGCGAGATCGCTGCGCTCCAGAGCGAAAAGCGGCGCGCGCTACCCTTGACAAGGTTTGGAGGCCGCCCTAGATTCCCCGCTGTCTACTTCCTGGGATCCCAGACCTAGTGGGCCGGCGGCGTGACGCGGATCACGGTGACGCCGCGGTCCGGGCTCGTCCTGAGTTCCACGAGCCGGACGAGCGGTAAACGAGGGCGACCATGGCGCTCATGAACGAGCTCCTCGAGGAGGCCGTAGCCCAGTGCACCGTCCTCTCGCAGGGGACGGCCGAGGCGGCGGAGGCGATCGGGAGCCTGATCGACCGTGCGGACCATCTCGGAGAGCGCCTCACGAGCGGGGCGGACCAGGCCCACCGGCTCTGCCAGGACCTGACCGCGCACCTGGCGGAGGCGGAGCACGGGCTGGAAGGGGCGGGCCGCAACGCGGGAAGCCACTTGGCCGAGCTGGGCACGCGCGCGGGCGAGGTCCGGGAACGCGTGGGCCACCTCCTGGGCGCGGTCCACAAGGACCTGGACGACCTGGAGACCCACCGGGAGCACCTCCTTGCCGAACTCGACCCCCAGGTGGACGCGGCCGGCTCCGAGTTCGAGCAGCTCGCCCACCGGATCGGCGACGTGGAGGCGGCCACCGACCAGCACCTGCAGGCGGCGGGCCAGGCCATCCACGGCTTCCATGACGCGGTGGCCGCCGCCCGCGGCGAGGTCGACCAGCGCAAGGAGCACTTCCACCACGCGGTCCAGGATCTGGAGACCACGGTCGCGGAGCAGATCCACACCCTGACCGACGCCATCCACGCCCTCTTGAACGATCAAGCGACCCACCTCATTGACATGGCCAACCGGATGCTGACCGAGCACAACCAGGCCATGGCCGCCGCGAAGAAGAAGTTCGCGGAGGAGGCCAAGGAGCGGATCTTGAGCGCGGCCGCCCCCCTGCGGAGCGCGATCGAGGCCCTGGGCGAGCTGGCCGCCAACCGCGAGACCGCCCTCAAGGAGAAGTCCCGGGAGGTCCTGGACAAGGTTCACGAGGTGGTTCGGATCCTGGACGAGATCAAGCCCGCTCTCGAGAGCGCCAACCGGTTGCATTGACGTGGAACAGACCGCCGAGCAGATCGAGCAGTTCATCGCCCTCCTGAGGGACACGGGGGCGCACGTGTCGGAGAGCACCAACCAAGTCGAGTCCGACACGGCCGCCCTCGACCGGCTGGCGGAGGAGGTCGAGGGCCAACTGGGGAGCTTCGGCCACGACCTTCAGGGCTTCCAGGCCGATCTGGAAGCCTCCACGGAGGCCGCCCACACCGAGCTCGAGGGCGTGGCCACCTCCGCCCACGCGGTGGCCGACACCCGCTGCGCCGCCGCCCTCGATGAGATCGAGCACGCGGAGACCGCGCTCGACCAGGCCGTCCAGGGAGCGAAGGGCGCGCTCGACCACGACTGCTCCAGCCTCCACGACCAGGGATTCCAGGCCCTCGCCTCCGCCCTCCACGAGGTGGAAGAGGAGGTCGAGGCCTCCCGGACGGACGCCGAGGCGGCCTGGGCCGGCCTCGAGAGCGCGGTGCCGACCCTCACCCAGGAGCTGCACACCTCCATGACCGAAGCGGAGCGCGCCCTGGATGCGGCCGCGGAGGCCATTGACCAAGGGGACCGGCAGGGGGTGGAGGCGGAGGCCGGGGAGTGCGGGGCGGGATTCCACGCCCTGGGGCCCGAGGTGGACGGCGAGTGCACCGCGGTCGGGGACGAGATGCAGCAGCTCTACGAGGGCTGGGGGGCGGAGATCGACAGCGAGGGGCAGGAGCTCATGGACGCCGTCAGCTCCCTCTTCCAGGCCTCCGCGGACGCCCTCACCACCCTGGGGTCGGAGAGGGTGGAGGAGCCCGCGGAGAAGGCGGCCACGGACGACATCCCGCCCCTCGTAGGGGAGCTGGGCGAGCAGGTTTCGATGCTCACCGCCGGCCACGAGATCGCGGCCGAGCTGCCCCCCCTGGCCAGCGAGCTCGAGGTCGCGGAGGGCGTGATCCAGCACGTCGACGAGCTCATCAAAGCCATGGATCACTGATCATGACCACCCTCAAGGAGACGCTCTCCCTCGTGCACACCATGGCCCCCGCCCTGAGCGGCCATCTCGCCCCGATCATGCAGGAGGGGGCCAAGGTCCAGCAGTCGGTCCAGGCCTTCCTGCACGACCTCGGGGAGAAGCGGGCGGAGGCGGCGCAGGATCTGGCCCAGCTCCACGCCGCCCTCGCCGAGCTGAAGGCCGATGGGACGGAGCAGCACGCCCACCTGGAGGCGGCCGCGCAGGCCGTCGAGGCCGCCCTGCAGGAGTGCCTGCACGCCCTGGAAGGGGACGAGGGCGAGCTGAACCACGGCGTGGACGCGGTGGGCACGGCGACGAAGAGCCTGGAGAGTCACCTGGGCGAGGGAGGCTCGCGCACCCGGGCCGCGGAGGGAGAGTCCAAGCAGGCCCTGGCCGCCCTGGCGGGCGCCATCCACTCCGGGCAGGCCGAGCTAGACGGAGCCCTCAAGACCGTCTCTGAAGAGGCCCAGGCCCTGGAGCACACGGTGGAGGAGGTGCAGACGGCGGTGGCGAGCGAGCTCAGCGGCCTCCGGGACCGGATGAAGAGCCACCTCGAGGAGGCCCGGGGACGGGTGGCCCAAACCCTCGACAAGCTGCGGGAGCTGCGCACCGCCCACGAGGGGAGCGTGCGCGAGACGGCCGCGGATCTGGCCAGCAAGAAGGACCATCTCATCGAGGAGCTGCGGCAGCAGGCGGAGGCGGACCTCCGGCCGCGGATCGAGACGGCCACCTCCCGGGTGATGGAGTCGCTGGGCCGGGTCTCCCACGCGGCGGCCGAGGCCCGAGCGAGCTCCGAGCGGGCGCGCGAAGAGGTGCATGCGCAGTTCGAGGAGTTGAAACAGGCCATGCCCCCGCTCGCCCGGGCGCTGGAATCGGTGAAGCAGGCGGCGAACGAGGTGGGCCTCAACTGGAGGTGAGCCCCGCTCCGGGAGGGGAGCGGGGTAAGGGAGGTAGGGGTGGCGGATCTCGACACGGCGGCGGCGGACCTTCTGGTCCAGCTCAAGGGGCTGGAGGCCCAGATCAGCCGGGCCCAGCACGAGCTCGCGGAGCTCGAGGAGCAGCTCTCCACGGTGACGAGCCACGTGGACGGCGATTGGGCCACCCTGGACGAGCGCCTCCAGGCCCTGCTCGCCAAGGTGCACGAAGAGAAGGGCACATTGGACGAGGAGGGCCAAGCCGCCGCCCATTCCCTGGGCGAGGTCGCGACCGCCGCCCACGCCGCCCAGGGCGAAGCGCACTCCGCGATGCAGCGGGCCTCCTCCGACCTGACCGGCTTCTCCGAGCACGTGGCCTCGATCGAGCCCCGGGTGGAGTCGATGGTGGAGGCGGTGAGCTCCACCGCCCACGCCCTGGCCGAGCACGCCCAGTCCGCGGAGACCGCCCTCGAGGAGGCCTTGAGCGAGGCCCGGGAGTTCCTGCAGGACCAGGTCGGGAACGACCTCCATCACATGCAGGAGGAGATCAAGGAGCGCTCCGAGCACCTGCGGAGCTTGATCGCGGAGGAGGAGACCCGGCTCGACCAGGTCTACGCCGACTGGGCGGAGAAGCTCGCGGAAGTGGAAGGGATGGTGGAGCACGCCTTTGCGGATGCCCACGCCCATGCCCGCGACGTCGTTAACTATGCGGTGGAGGAGTGCACCCACGAGGAGCAGGAGGAGGCGGCACAGCTCTCGTCTCTCCTCTCCACCCTCGAGGGTCACCTGGAAAGCCTGCACACCGAGGCCGAAGAGTGCACGGCGGACATCGGCGAGGAGGGCAAGCACGCCCTGGACGAGGGTCTGAGCACGACCCACGCCGAGATCACCACCGCCCTGGCTGCCCTCGGCCGGGTGAGAGAGCTGCTGGCCAAGTTCTCGTTCGTGAACATGTAGATGGATCCTCGGGCGGACGCTCGCGCCAGGAGGACCGCGGGGCGGAGGTGCCCCCGCCGGGCATCGGGCGGGGGCGGTCCGGTCCGCCCGGGAGGCGTGCGATGAGCGGCGGGCCGGCACCACTCCCCCTGATCCCTTATCCGGGCTGGCTGCACGCGAGCGCGGGCACGCCCGCGCCCGCGCGCTTCGGGAGCGGCGGGACGGGGGCGGCCGGCAGCGCGACCAACCCGCTCACTTCGGCCCAGGCCCAGGCCCTCTTTACGGAGATGGCGGCCCTCCCCAACGTCCCCTTCAATTACCCCGACGACGGCTGCTACGCCCGGGCCCACGAGATGTACTTCACCATGAAGGCCGACGGCGTCGAGGCGGGAAAAGCCTGGAACTACGGCAGCCAGTTCGAGTCCAACCAGAGTACGCTCAAGGTCTCCACCCCCTACAATCCCGCCGGCGAAGTCACCTGGCGGTACCATGTGGCCCCCTCGGTGTGGGTGCAGGACGGTTCGGGGGGGGCGAAGCAGATGGTGATCGATCCCTCCATCGCCAAGGGCCCCATCCCCGCCGAGGAGTGGCAGCAGAAGCAGGGCGACGCCAAGTCGCGGCTGGAGTTCTCGGGAGGCGACGTGTTCTACAAGACGCCGGACAACCTGGCCGACGGCACACCGGCGACGAACCCGTACGTGGACAAGGACGACGACCGCTCGCACACCAAGGAAGTCCTCAAGGAGATGACGGAACGGCGCGACGAACGCGAGAAGGTCCACCCGGAGTTGTTCGAGGACAAAGCCGGTCCGAAGAAATGAGGAGCAGCCTCCCGGGTGGAGCGGGGGCCGCTCCTCGCCGGACCGGATGGCCAGTGACGGGCGGCTTGGTCCTGGCCGCGGCCAGCCTAGGAGCGGCAACGGGGGGCCGGTTAGGGACTCACCAACAGGCGAGGGCAGGCGAGATGGAAGAAAAAGTGATCATCGGGAAGGTGGCCGGCTGCGAGGCCCCACCGGGCAGTTCCGAAGGGACGCTCCGCCTGGCCGACGGCAGCCGCTTCACGTTGCTCCGGAGCGACAAGCGGTTCGACTTCTGGCTTGGCTTGCTCAAAGACAAGCAGGACTCCGGCACCCCGATCTATGTGCAGGCGGACCCTGCCACCGGGGCCGTGCGCCGGATCCTGGTCGTCCTCCCCAAGCGAATCGAGAGTGTCGGCAACGCTCCCGAGGGCGACCGGTTGAGCGTCGCCATCCTCCGGGAGCCCTCGATGTACTTTCTGCGAACGACGCGCGCTGACTACGCGGAGTGGCGCGACCGGCTTAAGGACGCGCAACAGACGCACGCCCCTCTCCCCTTGGTCGTCGAGCCCGACAGCAAGGAGATCCTCCACGTCGGAAAGCCCTGACCGCCGTCGGCGTCCTCGACGTGCCGTTCACGCTTCCCGCGGCGCCCGCCCAACGTCGGCGGGGGTCTCGACGCTCAACCTGCTCTTACTCTAGCCCTCGCGGAGGAGCCCCAGGAAGGCCTCCCCGAGGCCCGTTCCGCGACTTGGTCCCACCTCCCGCCGGGCCCCGCCCGCTCTGGAATAGACCTCCCACCCGCCTTGTAGACAGGGGCAGAGGGCGACGGTGGGCGGCCCCGGCTCCGAGGCTGTCCGGGCCCCAATCGGTGGGGGTGGATCATGAGCGGACTTCGAACTCTTCTGGTTTCGGTGGCGGGCCTAGGGTTGGCCTACCCGGTCTCCGCCGCCTGGGATCGTCCGGAACGGCCGGGAACCATGGTCGGCGTCTCGGTCGAGGTGGACGGCGGTTTCTCGCCCCTCTACCCCGCCCCCGACGGCTCCGACCGCTGGTATCTGGAGGCGCGGGAGGGAGGCCGCTACGCCATCACCCTCGCCAATCGCACGCGGGAGCGGGTGGGGGTCGTGGTCACGGTGGACGGCCTGAACGCCATCAGCGGGCAGCCGGACATCGGCCCCGGTCGCATGTATGTGCTCGGGCCCTGGGACCAGACCACCGTCCGGGGCTGGCGGACGTCTCTCGCCGAGGTGCGGCGTTTCACGTTCGTGGACGAGCGCGCCTCCTACGCCGCTCGCTCCGGGAAGGCGAATTCCAAGATGGGCTGGATCGAGATCGCGGTCTACCGGGAGCGCCGACACGAAGTGTATCGACCCTGGCTCAAGGACGGGGCGGGCCCCGGCTGGAACCGCTCCCCCCGTGAGGGCGACGAGACCTCGCGCGCGGAGGCTCCCCCGCCCAGCCCCCTCCCCGAGCCCTCGCCTCCGATGGCCAAGGCGTCTCCGTCGGAGGACCGCCCCTCCGATGCGGCCGCGGGCGCGCGCTCGAGGGCCGAAGGCTACGCCGCCCCTGAGCGTCCGCGCTCGTTCCCGGGAACGGGCTGGGGGCAGCGGGCCGACGACCCCGTCGTGCTGGTGAGCTTCGATCCCGAGCCGAGCCCATCGGAGCGGGTCACGCTAAGGTACGAGTACGGAAGCACCCTGCGCGCCCTGGGCGTCCTGCCCCGGCCCTTCTACCAGGCAGACCGCCTGCGCGAGCGCGAGCGGGGCGAGGGCGGCTTCGCCCAGCCGCCCCTCCGGTAGGGCCTCACGGCTCGGGGGGAGGCGTGGGGTTCGGGAGGACAGTGCTCGCGCCTTCCCCGAGCACGACCCGGTCCAGGCGCAGCGCCTCCCCCACCGACCAAGCTTGGAAGGGACAACCCCGGGGCTGGTGGGGCGCGTCTCCATCCGCCAGCTCCGAAACGTGGCCGAGCCCGGCCTCGTCCAAGTGGCGCAGGAGGGGAGTCAGGAAGCGCCGACGCGCCTCCGCCTTCGCTTCGGTCGTACTCCCGCGAACCCGGACCCACGCCTCGACAAACGGGCCCAGCAGCCAGGGCCAGACCGTCCCCTGGTGGTAGGCTCCGTCTCGCTCCCGGACGCCACCCTCGTAGCGGGGCCGATAGCCGGGCTCTTCCCGCGCCAGGGAGCGCAGTCCCAGGGGCGTCAGCAGCCTCTCCTCCACGGCGTCGACGAGTCGGCGCGCCCTCGGACCCACGAGCAGGGGGAAGGGCAGGCCGCCCACGGCAAGGATCTGGTTCGGCCGGAAGGCGGGGTCCACCGCCCCCCCCCGATGGCCGTCGTCCACCACATCGTAGAGGCAGCCCTGCGCCTCGTTCCAGAACCGAAGCTCGAACGCCTTTAGGCCCCGCGCGAGCGCCTCTGGCCCCCGCTCCCAGAACGCGCTCCCGATCTTGAGGGCGTTCAGCCAGAGAGCCTGGACTTCCACCGGCTTGCCGATGCGCGGCGTGACCGCTCCCTCCGCGATCTGGGCGTCCATCCAGGTGATGGCCAGGCCGGGCTCGCCTGCGGCGAGCAGGCCGTCGGCGTCTAAGCGGATGCCGTGGCGTGTCCCCTGGGCGTAGCCCTCGAGCACGGCCCTCACCGTTCGCCGGAGCGCCTCCCGGAGGCCGCTCGTGCCCGCCGCCTGGAGATACTCGTGGGCGGCGATCACGAACCAGAGCGAGGCATCGACGGAGTTGTACTCCGGCTCCCCTTCCCCTCGATCGGGGAAGCGGTTGGGGAGCATCCCCCCCGAGACCGCGCGCGTCCACTCCTCCAGGATGTCGCCCGCCGCGTCCACGCGACCCGTGGCCAGACAGAGGCCGCGCAGAGAGATGAAGGAATCGCGACCCCAGTCCAGGAACCAGGGGTAGCCGGCCACGACCGTCTTTCCGCTGCCGCGCGCCACCAGGTAGGCATCGCCGGCGCGGTGGAGACGGGAAGGAAACGCCTCCCGGCGGCTGCGCTCCGATGAGCGGAACGCCTCGAGCTGCGCCTCCGCGCGGGGGAGCGAAGGCAGCGGAGAGCCCACGCCCTCCGCGGCCAGGATCAGGACGGCTTCGCCCCGCCCGAGGTCCCAGCGGAAGACACCGGGCGCGGCCAAGTCCTCCAGGAAGTCGACCCCCCGGGCCTGCTCCTCCGCATAAAGGAAGTTCCGGTACCAGTGGGGCTCGGGCGTGTAGGCCCCGTTCGTCAGGGCCAGGATCCGGGGCAGGCCGGAGTAGGGACGCCAAGCCAGCCCGCCCTTCACCGTCTCCGCGGCGAAGCGGAATTGTGGGTTCTCGTGGTGGAGGGCGTGGTAGTCCCGCCCGGAGAGGAAGGGCCGCACCCTGAGGACCGCGGACGGATCCGGCGTCAGGAGCCGCCAGGATAGGGCCACCGCCGCCGAGCCCCTCCGTACCAACAGCTCCTGGACGAGGCGGGTGCCGTCCCCGAGGTCGAAGGTCCAGCACGGCCAGGGCTCGAGCGCGAAGGCGGCCAGCCTCCGACTCCCGTCGGGTTGGACCACGCCCGCCTCGTAGCGCTGCGATGAGATCGGGTAGGTGCCGCGGGAAGTCTCCACCCAGACGTCGAAGCCGTTCACGAGAACGATCCTGCCCGCGGGCGGCCGTGTGGCGGCCAAGAGAAGCGCGTGGTAGCGCCGGCTCCGAATCCCGGACACCGTCCCCGAGGCGAAGCCGCCGAGCCCGTCCGCCTCCAGCCATTCCGCCCCCGGGTCCCGAAACATGGGGCGGGGGGTCAGCGCGTCCGTCCCGCGAGCAGGAGCCTCTCCGCCAGCTCCTGCACGTCGACGGGCCAGTAGGCCCTCGGACGGGGTCGCGGCGTGCGCAGGGGGTGAGGCCGGCAGCTCAAGATCATCTGCCGCCACTGGGCGGGGACGGCCTCGCGCCCGTAGACCGCTCCCAACAGGGCTCCCGCGACGGCGGCGTTGTGGTCAGTGTCCCCGCCCCGGCGGACGGTGGCCACCAACCCCTCCTCCAGGCTGGGAGCGTGGAGCAGCTCGTAGAAGGCGTTGCCGAGCGCAATCAGCACGGAGCTGGGGGATTCTCCATCGCAGACGGGTGGCCGGGCCGCTGCCGCCTCCAAGGCCTCGACCACGGGCCAGGCCCCTGCCGCCGTCGCCCAGGAGAGGGCGGCTTGGTGCGCAGGCTCCGCACCGTCGCCCGCCCCCAGCGCGTGGTGAATGGCGATCACGAACGCGGCCGCCGCGTCGCGGCACACCGGATGGGGGTGGGTGAGGCCGCTGTCCCGCTGGGCGAGCTCGACCGCCCCTGCGGCGGGCAGGGCCTGAGCGTAGACCGCGAGCGAGCTCTCACGCAGGAGCGCCCCGTTGGTGGGGCTCTCCGTCGCGGGCCCGCCTCCGAGAGCGGCCCCCGTCGCGCCCCCCCCGTCGAAGGGCTCCGAGCGGAGCCAGTCCACGTAGGCCGCCCGAGCCCGCTCCGACTCGTACTCGCCCTTGGCCAGGATGGAGCGCGCGAGGGCGAGACCTAGCTCGGTGTCCGCGCTGGGCTGGCCGGCCAGCCTGCCCCCGCGGCCGCCGTCCTCGAGCCGCCGGGGGACCTGGGGGGAACGGGCGGCCGCCTCCCCATTCCCAGCCGCGGCGAGGCCGCCCAGGCTGTCTCCGGCCATCTGGCCAAGGAGGCAGCCCTGGGCCCGTGCCAACAGCCCGGCCTCCGCGACCGCCTCTCCCCTCTGGAGCCGGACGAGGTCGCTCGGCGGGCGGCGGCCATCTTTGTCCGGCCGTTCCCAGGGGCGCCGCGCCAGCTCCCGCGCCACAGAGGCCGAGCCCGCGAAGGCCCGCTCGCTCTGGCTCGATCCTCGGTCGTCGTAGGTCACCTCGGAGCCCGACTCGTTCAGGAGGACGCCCCCCACCGCGCGCACCAAGGCGTGGCCGGCCGCGTAGTCCCATGCTCCGGGAGCGTAAAGGGAGGTGGCGGCGGCTCCCTCTCCTGCCGCCACCAAGGCCAGGCGATGGGCGATGCTGGGCACGGATCGGAAGCGCGCGGGCTCCGAACACCGCAGGTTGGCCTCGGGGTCCTCTTCTCCCTTGCTGGACACGAGGACGATGTCCGAGGCCTGCAGCCGCGTGGGGGGCGGCGCGCCCGCGTCCAGGCCGTTGCGCCGCAGAGGCCCGCAGCCCTCCGCCCAAGCGAAAAGGTCTCCTTCCTCGCCGGGGTAGACGAACGCGAACACGACACCCAGCACCGGCCGTCCTCCGGCCAGCAGGCCAATCGACACCGCGCTCCCGCGCCGACCCAAGAGGTAGTCGCGGGTCCCGTCGTTGGGATCCACGAGCCAGACGGGGGCTCCCGCCTTTCCGTCCCCCCGGCCGGTCTCCTCTCCGAGATACGCCCATTCCGGGAAAGCGGCTTGGAGCCGGCCGCGGATCTCGTGCTCGGCCTCGAGGTCCGCGTCTGCCTTGTCGCCTTTCCCGCGCGGGCCGCCCGGACGGTGGAAGTCCTCGCCGAGTATGTGGCCCGCCGCACGCGCGGCGGCCAGGGCCACCTCGAGAGCTCGGCTCAACTGCATAGCTCGTGATTCTACCCGCACGTCCATCGAGCGCGAGCCTTGGCCGGCCTGCTCGCCTCGCCCGCGGACCGGCTAAGCGGGCGAGGCCCGGCGCTGCCTCTCCGGTAAGGATGGGGCCCAACCGCAGGAGGCGGGCTCTCTAAGACCCTCCCCCGGGGACGAACGACGGGCAGGCCCGCACGGGCTGAGCGGGATATTTCTTGAAGATAGGGCAGTAAACGAACACCGAGCCCCGATCACTCGTGACATATCGGGGCGGCGCCGCGCAGGAATGGCACTGGCTCTCGGGGAACGGTCGCTCGGGCGGATGAGGGGCCGGGTCCGGGGTGGGGCCCACGAGATCTAGGACGACGGCTTGCGCGGGGGCTGGAGTTCTCCCCGACGCCGGTCGCGCCGATCCAGGACCTCGGCCCCGCTCCGCAGCGCGCCCGTATCCTCCTCCTGCAGCCCGTAGACCCGGCCGATCTCATCCACGCTGTTCTGGTCGGGGGTGGGGGTGGTGCCCCCCGGCGTCTCCTCGCCCACGTACTCGTTGGCTAAGCTGTCGTCATCCGGATCCCCCACGCGGATCGTTTCCCCCTCGCCCGGGATCTCGTCTCGGCGCCGGCCGACCGCCGGCAGCACGCCAGTACGGAGAGCCTCCGCCGCCACCGCGGTGGCCGAACGCTCGCGCGAACCGGCTTCTTCCATTGAGGGCAAGCGCGGCGCCGCCTTCGACCTGCCGTCGTGCGACTGGGGCCGATTCTTGCGCCTCATCGCCTCACCCACCTAGCTGCTAACTTGCCCCAGCCTCGTCCCCGGCGTCAAGCCTTTTTATGGCCTTGTTATGCCGGCCAAGAAGCGGGCAGGGCGCGCGCTTGCCACCTCCATTCTGGGCGCGCCGAGCTCGGTGGTGAATCGTGTGTGGGTCGACAGCCGCCGTATGTCCACCCTGCGGCGCACAGGAGGAGCCCCGGACTCCGGCTCAGGCCCGAGCTTCCCGCGTTCCCACCGTAACCCGGATGTCCCGCACTTCGCCCGCCCTTACGATCCGAACCGGAACCTCGGTCCCGATCCGTTCCCCGTCCAAGAGGGGCAAGAGGTCCGAGGGATGACGTAGGGGGTGGCCATCGAACTGAGCGAGCGCGTCACCCAACTGCAGCCCCGCACGTGCGGCGGGGGTGTCGGGCTCCACGGAAACGATGAGGAGAGCCGCGGCCTGCCCCACCGCGCGTTCGAGCTCGGCCGGCAACCGCACCGGGTACGTCCCCAGGCCGAGGTAGCCGCGGCGCACTTGGCCGTGGGCGAGGAGTGCGGCTAAGACCCGCCCCAGAGTGGAGGCCGTGACCGCCAGCGTCGCGCCGCGAAGTAGGCCGGAGGTGTTGAGCCCGAGCGCCTCCCCCCCCGCCGTCACCAGCAGGCTGCCGGAGAAGCCGGGGTGGCGCGCGACGTCGGTCTGCAGGTAGTGGTCGAGGCGGCCTCCCATCGGCGTGCGCCAGGCCTCGGCGCGAACGCTCACGATGCCCAGGCTGGCACGCACGCTCCGCCCCGGCCGGCTCACGGCCAGGACTAGGTGCCCGACTCTGACCGGCTCCGGATCCGCCCAGGCGGGAGCGGCCAGGCCGGAGGCCGCGACGCGCAGGGCGGCAACGTCGGTTGTGGGATCCCGCCCGATAACGGTGGCAGACAGGACCCTGCCGTCGGCCAGGCCGACCTCGATCCCCTCGTCCCACTCGAGGGAGTGGTGGGTGGTGACGATCACGCCCTCCCCCGACCAGACGACCCCGGTGGACGGCACGCGCCGCCCCGCCACCCGCACCACGCTGCTCCCGCTCCGTTCCACCGTCGCGGCCAGCTCCCCGGCCAAGCTCTTCGCAATGTCGCTCACGACTCGCCTCCTCGCGGCCCCGCCGCTTGTCAAACACAGGCTACCGGATCGCGATCCTCCGCACATCGCCCGAAAGATCAGGTCGATACCTACCCGATCGGGGAGGTCCGGGCGGGGGGTCAGAGAGTGATGAGGCCGAGCCGGGCGGCCTGCACCACCGCTTCCGTCCGCCCCTGCACTCCGAGCTTTCCGAGGATGGCGTTCACATGGAACTTCACGGTGTGCTCGCTAATCCCGAGGGCCTGCGCGATACGCTTGTTCGACAGCCCCTGGGAGAGAAGCTGCAGGACTTCCCCCTCGCGAGGGGTGAGGCTCTCCGCGGGCGGCACCGTTACCCGCGGCCGCAACGTCTCCGCCACCGCCTCCTCTAGGGCTACGAGCCCGTGGGCCAGGGCGGCCAGCGCCGCCGCCAGCCGCTCCCCACCCGCGTCGCGGAAGAGGACGCCGCGGGCACCCGCGGCCAGGGCCTCCCCCGCCTGTTCCTCGTCGGTGATCAGGGCCAGGACGGGCCGGCCCGCGCGCCCGAGGTCGGGCGGACGATCGGAGGACCCCGCCGGGCCCACGTCCCAGACCGCGACCTCCGGATCGTAGGCCTCAAGGATCGCGGCCCAGTCCTCGCTGACCGCAATCTGGGCCACGACCGCGAGACCCGGCTGGTCGGCCAGGAGAGCGGCAAGGCCGCTGCGTGCGAGCGGGTCCTCCCCCACCAAGAGGACGCGGATCAGGGGTTGCCTAGGAGACGTTGCCGGTCCGCGGGAGATCGCGGCGTTCGGAGGCGGCGAGCCGCGTCACTGTTCGTAGGTCAGCTCGGTCAAGGGGAGGCACGGCGGGGAGGATCCGGCTGCTCATCCGCGTGAAGTCCCGCCTGCGAACCGCACTCCTCTGCAAGCCGGTGCGCCAGGGGCCCGTCAGGCCCACCCTCCTCAGCGGGTCCGTCAAGGTTTCGAACTTCGTCACTTTCCCCCCCGGAGCCCCCTTCTCAACCTACCACGGCCAGCCCGGAGCCGAGGACTGCCCACGGGGGGCAGGACGGCCCGGATCCGGATCCGTGGCTTCGGGTCGTCGAAGCGGAGGATCTCTCGAATCCGAGCGCGGGCCGCCGGGCCCGGAGCCAGGAAACGACCCCCTACGGGCAGGCGAGTCCCTCGCGCCGTCCGGCGCCGCCGGCCGACCCAGCGGATGTCGAGGAGGAGGCGGTGGGGCGAGCGGCGGCCGGCGCCGCTGCCACTCAGGATCATGTCGAGCCGGCTGCCCACGGCCAGCCTCGGCACCCGGGGACCCTGCAGCTCCAGCTGGCAGCCGACAGGGCTGACGTTCTCGATGACGGCCCGGAGCGTCCGTGCCAAGCCGACCGCATCCACGGGCAGGGCCAAGGGCACCCGCGCGGCAACCCTTGGGGGCCGGGTCTCCCGCTTCAGTTCGGCCAGGGCCTGGGCCAGCCGTCCACGGAAGAGCGCGGGATCGAAGTCGTAGCGGACGGCCATCTCGTGGCGCGTCCCCCGGCGCCGCCAGGTCGTGACCGTGCCCGAGACCTCGATCGGCGCCCTCAGGGCGTCGGTGACCATCACCAGGGTCAAGCGCGTGCCCACGGGGAGGCCGCTCTCCGCCCGCAGCAGCGTCCGGCCGCGGTTGAGGGCGCGGGATAGCTCTCGGAGAAGCGCGCCCGCGGTGCGGTAATAGGCCCGGAGCCGGATGGGCGGGGGCTCAGTCAGCGGCCGAGCCATTCTCGGGTTGCTCATGACGCGACGGGCGAATGATGCCACAGTTCAAGGCGGGACCGCCCCCTCCCCGCCGGGGGCGGCCTCAAGGGGGACCAGGCGCTGCGCGCGCGCGATCGCAAACTCCCCGCTCTGGGCCTCCGGCGCCACAAAGCCGTCGTTCACCCCCGTCACCGTACGCGACTCGCCCGGCTGGATCACCTCCGCCAGCACCCCCTCGCCCGAGCCCCGCGGTTCTCCCGATGCGCCTCGGTAGACGGTGACGAACCAGAGATCGCGATAGGCAACTGTGCCCTCGTTGCGGACCGTCACTCTCCAGAGAGCTACGCCCCCGACCGCTCTCGACCAGGACGAGCCCAGGACCCGGAGGTCAGGGGGCGCCCGCACCACCGCGCCGGGGGCGCCTGGATCGGCGTCCCGCGCGAAGGGTCGGCGGTGACCGAGCATCTCCGGGCTCCGGTGGCGGATCGCCTCCGCCACCACCCGACGGTTCTTGTAAAGCGAGCGCTCGGGCGCCCGGGCCAGGACCAGGCCCACCTCGAACAGAACCTCGGTCAAGAGAAGGACCGCCACCACCCGGCGCCACGACGGGTAACCCAAGAGGAGGTCCCAGCAGTAGAAGGAATAGACCAGCACGACCGGGCAGACCACGTAAAAGGCGTGGGCCCAAGGATTCTTCACGGCAAAGAAGTAGCTGAAGTAGACGAGGACGGGGGTGGCCGCGGTCACAACGCGGAGTGAGGTCCACTCTGGATAGGACGACCGGCCCCGGAATCCCAGCCAAACCATGAGGAGGGGCTGAACGACCCCCACCAGACCCACCACCAGCGTCAAAGGAACCAGCCAGGGATTCTGGGCTAAGAGGATGAGGCGCCGGGCGGCGTTGACCCCCAGGAAGCGATTGACCTCGAAGCTGGCAAACGAGAGGAACTTGGCGGCAATGCTCAGGAGCGACCAGGGACCTAGGGGACGCAGCTGGACGTTCTGTTCGAGCCCGCCCCCTCCCCAGAAGAGGCCATAGCGGACAAAGGTGGGCACGAGCAGGCTGCCGGGGAGGGCGGCCCCCGCGGCCGTGCCGAGGGCTGCCATGAGCAGGCTGCGTGCTCCTTCCCGGGCCCGGGCTCCAAGCGCCCAGAGAAGGAACGGGACCAGGAGCACCCAGGAGAGATGCAGCTGCGCGACCCAAAGAAGGCCGAATCCCATCATGAAATGGGCCGCGGTCAAGGATAGGAACTCTCGCCGAAGGGACGGGAGGGCCTCGAACGCGCCCACGAAAAACACGATGCTGCCGGCCAGAACATATGACGGATTGACGATATGGGTGGAGAACTCTAGCGTCCAGGGCAGGGTCAACAACGACCCCCACACAAACCATCCCGGCAGATTCGGGAGGCGCCGGCGCACGAAAACGGCCAGGAGGCTGATCGTGGCTAGCGAGATTAGGTTCAACAGAATGAAGGGCGCTTCGGGGATGGAGAGAAGGCGCAGCGGGAGCCCCACCAAGAGCCCTTGCAGCGCGCCCGGGATCTGGGTCCCCGTCCAGACGACGTCCGGCCCAAAATAAGGCCAAGCCCTAGTCGAGAAGTAGCGCAGGCCCAGGAGGTAGATTTGCGTCTCGTCCTCGGACCAGAACTCAGAGGCCAAGCCGAAAGCCAGCCGGAAAGCGAAGGCGGCGAGAAGAAGGGCACCACCCCGGGACCACTTGCGCCAAGCGCCGGAAGGAGAGATCGACGGGAGGTCCGGCATCAGTCGGAGCAGTCTAGCACCGAGGCGTGGGCGCCTCGGGAAGCCCTCCCCTCAAGCCCCGCGTGCCCGGTGTCTCTCAGTTGATCCCGAGTGCCACGCGCAATAGGCTCTGCGGGCGAGCGGCCGCCAGCGCTCGACTCCTGTGTCTTGCGCTCCGTGTCGCGGATCAAGCCGAATCGTGATGGATGACCGCGCACCTCGGAGGAGGGTCCGCCCATGACGGAGAGCCTATCCCCTCGAGCCGGGCCATCCACCCAAGAGCCGGTCGTGGGAAAGGAGGCGGGATTGGGACGCTCGGCACGTCTCGTTCTTGCCCTCGTTGTGGCGGGAGCCGTCGTCCGCACGGGGCTGGCCGTTCCCATCGGTCTCAGTGTCGACGAATCGTATGCGGTGGTGATGTCGCGGCATCTGGCCCTGAGCTACTACGACCATCCCCCTCTGCTTTTCTGGATTCCCGGTGTTGCGGCTCGCCTGACCGGGAGCGAGCACCGCATCGTGGTTCGGCTTCCTTTCATCCTCATGTTCATGGCCACCACCTGGCTGGTCTACCGCCTGGGCGGGCTGCTCTTCGGTGAGCGCGCCGGGCTCTGGGCGGCGGTCGCCCTCAACTTAGGCTTGTTCTTCACCGTCAACGCGGCGAGCTGGGTTCTCCCGGACGGGCCATTGCTTCTCTTTAGCACCGCCGCGACGTGGTTTGTAGTTCGCGCGACCCTCTTTACCGCGCCCAACCCAGAAGGAGGGGGGGCCGGAGGAGGAGCGCCGGCTCCCCCCCCCTCTCGCATCGGCTCCTGGCTCGGCTTCGGTCTCTTCACGGGCCTCGCCCTCCTTTCCAAATACCACGGCGCGTTCCTGCTCGTGGGGTGCGGGTTGTTCTTGGTGACCTCTCCACGTCACCGGGTGTGGCTCCGGCGGCCCGGGCCCTACGCCGCTCTGCTCCTAGCGCTGGCCGTCTTTCTTCCCGTGCTCATTTGGAACGCCGACCATGAGTGGGCCTCTTTCCGATTTCAGGGTTCCCGCGCCATCCCCGTCGAGGAAGCGCAAGGCACCCCCTTCCTCGACACCATCATTGGCCAGGCAGCGTGGATGCTGCCTTGGCTCTGGGTCCCCCTCCTGGGCGTGCTGTTCGGAGCCCTGCGGGCGGGGCCCCGGGATCCGCCGCGCTGGCTACTGGCGTGCATCGCCCTCGGCCCCATCGCGTTCTTCACGCTCCTGACCGCCGTGGGCAGCCGGGGGCTCCCCCACTGGGAGGCCCCCGGATACTTCATGCTCCTACCCCTCTTGGGCGCCTCCATCGCCGCGCGCCTCGAGCGCGGGGACCGGAGGACACGTCAATGGCTTTGGGCTTCCTTCGCGGGGCTGCTCTTGGTCCTCCTCTTGATTGTGACCCACGTCTCGACCGGCTGGCTGGCCCGTGCCGTGCCGGGCTTGTTCTCCAAAGGAGACCCTACCCGTGACCTCCTCCAATGGAGTCAGCTCCCCCCGCGACTCCGGGAATGGGGGTATCCCAAGCCCGGGCTCGCCATTGCCGCCGCCAGCTGGTCCGATGTGGCGAAGGCGGCTTACGCCCTGGGCCCGCAGATCCCCGTGTCTTGCGTGGGCACGGACCCGCGTGGTTTTCGCTATCAAACCGGCCAGGGCTCGCTTCTCGGTCAGGATGTTCTCCTCCTGGCTAGTCGCCGGGCCGGGCAGGAGCCGATGGTGAGCTACGCACCCTACTTCGAGCACATCACGGCCATTGGCACCGTTCCCCTCTTTCGCGGCGGCCGGGAGGAGATTGCGGTGAGCGTCTATCTCTGCCGACGACTTCTCCGTCCGGTTCCTCCGGGACCGCCCCGCTGATCCCGGTCGGGGGCAGACGGGAACGGCAAGGAGAGGGGTGGACGGCCTATCGCCGTTTCCGACCGATCTCCGAGAGGGGCTGGTAGTAGATCGGGGAGGAAGGGGCCTCCGCCTGAACCGTCACGTGGTCGATACCGTGGGCAGCCCGGATGCGCTCACACACCTCCTGGGACACGTCTGTACCGTGTCGGGTGCCATCCAGGATCACGTGAACCGTTACCACGTCGAAGCCCTGGGAGATGGTCCAGGCATGCAAGTCGTGGAGGTCGGCCACGCCGGAGGTCCCCCGGATCGTGCGTTCCAGTTCTCCCGGCACCAGCCCCGCGGGTGCGCCCTCCATGAGGACGTCGAGCGTGTGGGACACCAGCTTCCAGGCGCTCCAGAGGATCATAAGGGCCAGCAGGAGCGAGATAATGGGATCGGCACGCCGCCAGTCCTGGAAGAGGACGAGCCCCGCGGCCACCATGGCCGCGACCGAGCCCGCCACATCGGAGAGGACGTGGGCGAGGGCGGCGCGCGTGTTCTCGTTGCTGTCGTGGCCTTGCGAGAGCACCCAGGCGGCGACGAGATTCACTAGGAGGCCTCCGGCCGCAACCGTCAGCATCCAGCCCCCCCGGATCTCCGGGGGCTCTCGCCACCGCCCCAGAGCCTCGACCACCACCCAGAGGGAGGCCACCCCAAGCAGGATGGCGTTGACGAAGGCGGCGAGTGTTTCCGCTCGCCGCCATCCATAAGTCCGGAGGTGCGTGCGCGGGCGGCTTGCGACCCGCTGAGCCACGAGGGCAAGGCCTAGGGCTCCCGCGTCAGCCAGCATGTGGCCGGCGTCGGACAGCAGGGCCAGGCTGTGGGAAAGGATCCCGCCCCCGATGGAGGCGCCCATGGCGGCCAAGGTGAGAATCAAAGCGCTCCGGATTCGCTTCTCCGGCGTGTCGTGGAGAGAGTGGGTGTGGCCGCTCATCAAAGCCCCCGGATCGCTCTACTGACCTCAAGTAGATCATGAAT